>JAMJFS010000009.1 GCA_023544565.1 Methanosarcinaceae archaeon | reverse complement strand
TGGACAGCCTCTATAATCTATAAGATTATGTAGTCCAAGTTAATGCGAACGAAGTAAGCATTTTCTTTTATGACCATTCATCTGAGTCGAATAAATATAATTTTAGTGGTGATGTGGGAACGTGCCGCGCTAAAGCGCGTATGGTGGTGTCGGTATTTTTATGTAATTTTTATAATTCAACCCTGCTCTTTGATATGTATAACCAGATCCCTTATAGCCTCTGCAACTTCGAATTCGGATGCGCCCCAGTGCACCACAACTCCCTCAACATCGTTGATCGTGACAAGGCCGGATTTTTCAGAGCGGCAGCACCTTGTTATGAAAGGTTTTGTTAATTTGAATATATCGGATTTGAATGGACAAATGTTCACAAGCGTGTATTCAAATTCGGGAAATCGAGTTTCGATGAGCATTTTTGATATTTCGCATCCCACGACCAGTGAGCCATTCTTTGTGATTATGTCGGAATCGAGGTATTTGCCTTTGAGTCCTGATGCGGTGCATGGGAATACTGTGTCTTCGCCTTCGAATTGTTTGAGGTCGATGACATTTTCACTGAATCGAACTCCGAAATCACCGAAGATGCCGCTTGTTTCAAGCCTTCTGATCACATGTGTGAGCCATGATGGTTCGGGTGGGATCACATCAACGATCTCGATCTCAATAATGCTTGACGGGTCGGGAGCATGTACGAATGTAACGTGTTTGTCAACTCCTGTGAAGATAATGGTGTTCACATCTCCTTTGCAGAGTTGTGTTGCAATCTCTATCAACAGTGCGCGGTCTTTGATGTTCAGTTCCTTTTCGTACTTTATGATATGTTTGCCGGATGCGATCACATTGATCGATTCAACTGTTTGCAGGAGTCCCTCGCTGCTTTTTGTTACGTGGTATAGTGAATACTCGCTTGTGCCATCATCCAGTTTTTGCTCTGCGATAATGTAGTCCGACAAAAAATATACTATATTGCCGGAATCATCGGGATGTATGTTGGTTACTCCAACGTTCTTGTATTCTTCAGGAAAGATCATGTGCACCTGTATTGAATTATCTGCGTTTTATTATTGGATGATCATTGCATGGTTAATGTATGATTATCGAGTGATTATTGGATAATGGGTGGAGCATGTTTGCCATTACATACCGCTGTTACGCTGTTGTTCTGCTTTTCGGTGCGCCACAAGACCACCGTCTGTGAGCATCTCAAGCAGGAAATCAGGTAGTTTGTTGCCTTTGAAGGTCTTGTCATTTACCGTTACGGTTCCCTGTTTAAGATCGATCTCGACAGTGTCCCCTTCATTGCATTCTACATCTGCTTCCATGAGCGGAAGACCTACATTTATTGCATTCCGAAAGAAGATGCGACCAAAGGTCTTTGCAACAACACAGGAGATGCCTGCATATTTCAATGCAAGGGGAGCCTGTTCTCTTGATGACCCGCATCCGAAGTTGTTATTTGCGACAATTACATCACCTTTTTGTACCTTCTTCGAGAAGTCAGGGTCAACTCCTTCCATGGCATGGTCGCCAAACACTTGCATGTCGGTTGTCCTGAGATATTTTCCCGGGATTATAACATCAGTATCAATGTCATCTCCAAACAGCCATGCTCGTCCTTTAATTATCTTTTCCAATTAATTCACCTGTCAACAGATTTTACTCGATGTTATTTGTATGTAGCGGGTGTTCACTCATTCAGTAATTTATAAAATAAATTATGTTATTCATATATCCCTCTGACATATCCTTCAGTTACCATCCAGGGAATCTGTCAACGATTTTAACATCCTTTCGTATAAAGTACTTCCTCAGCTCATCGAACACAAGTATAAGCAGGGCAAAGGGCACAGCAAGCATAATGTATCGCAGATCGAGGGGTGCCGTATTAAAGACCATCTGGGCAAGGGGGTGGTACATTATAATTGATAGGATGAGAAGCTCGCTGGCAATTCCTATCAACACATATCTGTTGGACAAAATACCTTTCGTAAAAATGGACTGCTTTCTTGTACGGGATGTAAAGACGTTGGCTATCTGGCATACAATGACAGCCGCAAAGAATGCGGTTATAGCCTGCATGTATACAGGATCATTAAAAGGCAACTGCTGCCCAAATGTCCACCCTCCGTCCTTGAGCACGGCGAAATAACAGAAGAATCCTGCTGCTGCTTCTATTGGTCCCTTTATTCCATAGGACGTGAACAGTACCTGTGGAGTGAGGAGTTTCTCGTTCCTAGAGCGTGGTGGTCTTTTCATGATGTCCCCTTCTCCTTTTTCAACACCAAGCGCCAGGGCAGGCAAAATATCAGTTCCAAGATCTATGGCGAGGATGAGCTGGACGGTCATGGGCAAAGGGATTGCCAGAAGTACAAAGGCGATGAAGGGAAGGATCTCTGGAATATTACTGGTAAGGATGTAGGCGATGAACTTCTTTATGTTATCGAATACAGTCCTGCCTTCTTCCACTGCATATACGATCGTGGCGAAATTATTATCAAGAAGCACCATGTCAGAAGCTTCTTTTGCAACATCAGTACCGCTACCCATAGCCACACCCATATCAGCAGTTTTTATCGCAGGGGCATCGTTCACCCCGTCTCCGGTCATTGTAACGATCTCACCTGCAGCCTGAAATGCCTGTACGATCTTCAGTTTCTGCACAGGTGAGGTACGGGCAAAAATAATGCTCTTTGTGGTAAGCTTGCCTGCAAGTTCGGCATGAGTCATCTCTTCAAGTTCATCACCAGTGATCATGACAAGATCATCACCGTCATTGATAAGCCCAACACTTCGGGCTATTGATCTGGCAGTGATCGGATGGTCGCCTGTTATCATGACAACCTTGATGCCTGCTGTATGGCATCGTGCAATAGCATCTGCGGCTTCAGGTCTTGGTGGATCGATCGCTCCGGCAAAACCAAGGAATATAAAACCGTCCTGATAATCGATCTCATTTTCTGCCACCCGATAAGCCAGAGCCAGTACTCTTTCTCCTTTTTCAGCCATGGCAAGATGTTTTTCCAGGATCGTCTGTTTTTTCTCATCTGTTAGCGGAACTTCTCCATCCTTCGTAATTATGGAACTGCACATATCCACCACAATTTCAGGAGCGCCTTTAAGATACGCCTCCATTCCCCCCTGCGGTGTAGAGCAGATTACTTGCATACTCTTTCTAATAGAATCAAAAGGATACTCTTGCAGCCGTGGATACTGGTCATTGAGTGTCTTGATATCAGTCAGATTGCTGGCGAATACAAGTAGCGAGCCCTCTGTGGGGTCGCCCCTGTAGCCGGGTGTTTTTTCCACAATTCTTGCATTATTGCACAGGGCTGAAACTCTCACAAAGACATCCGCAATATTTTTGCCGTCATGGATGTCAGTTTCATCTAAACCAATTAGCAGAGAACTTACTGCCATCTTATTCTCGGTCAATGTTCCAGTCTTATCTGTGCAGATGACCGTGGTTGAGCCAAGGGTCTCCACTGACTCAAGCTGCTTTATAAGGGCATTTCGCTTTGCCATCCTTTTTGATGAAAGACTCAAAGCGAGGGTGACTGTGGGAAGTAATCCTTCTGGAACGTTGGCAACAATAATGCCTATTGCAAATATGAGGCTTGCAAGAACTACATCCTGAATGAAAAAGGCAAGAAGGAAAAATGACACGCCAAGAAAGATGGCAATTGCGGAAATTGTGCGGATAAAATGGTTTAGCTCTTTTCTAATGGGTGTTTCCATCGAATAGGTCTTTTCAGTGAGGGTAGCCAGTTTTCCGATCTGTGTGTCCATGCCAGTGCCAAAAACCACAGCCTTGCCATTTCCGGTCTGAACAAGGGTTCCGGAGAATACCATGTTCCTGCATTCAAGAATGTTTGGATGGGTACAATTGAGGGCGCGAAGCTGGGGTTCTGCTTCACCTGTTATGGGAGAGTTATCCACCTTGAATGAATTCACTTCGATCAGCCTGCCATCTGCAGGGACTTTATCGCCTTCTTTGAGCACTATCACATCCCCGATCACCAGTTCAGCTGCAAGCACATCCCTGATCTTGCCGTTTCGGATCACTCTGGATTGCGGGGGTATGAGCTGGCGGAAACTCGCCATTATCTTTTCTGCCTGATATTCCTGAACGAACGTAAACGTTGCGTTAAGAACAACAACTCCGGCAAGTGCAAAACCGATGTAGATGTTGCCTTGCCCGGGATCAAGCCATTCAGCAAAAAACGATAGTAATGAACCAACTGTGAGAAGTATGGAAAAGAAATTCTTAAATTGTTTTAGATAATTGTAAATGGGAGATTTTTTGTTTGTTTCTTCAAGAATATTCGCACCACATATCTCAAGTCTGTGTGCCGCTTCTTCCTCAGTGAGTCCATTTTCACTTGTATTGAGTTTTGCCAAGATGTCTTCTAAGGCAATTTGATGTTCGTCACCTGATGGAGAACAATTATCACTTCTGATAGCATTCGATTTCCCCATAAATTATCCCCATATAGTAGTCTATGGTCCAGACATAAAAGTGTTCTTATTAACGTTTTTATCATCATATACGATATCAGTACAAATCACTTAAAAGTAGGATCAAACATATTGAATGTGAACGAATAAATTTTATACGAAAGGAATCTAAATGATGCTTGTGTACATAAAAAGTACCCACATTTCAATTTTGTTTTAACATTAATTTTGTGGTGTGTATGTATGTGATTAAATCATAATCGTGTACTGTGGGCATGATTTGAAGAACATTTAAGTACGATGAGCAATTACATTTAAATAATTATTTTTAATCCCCCTTGGAGGAACTTGTTCTGAAGAAAATACTGTGGTATTTGATAGCTGGCACACGTGGGGGGAATACCAGAGCCAGGATTATTAATGCACTAATTGACAGGCCTTATAATGCCAACCAGCTATCAGAAGTCATTAATATGGATTATAAGACGGTCAGGCATCATATCGGTGTACTTATGAAACATAGTATAATTGTGGTCAAAGAGATGGATGCAAAGCAAGCCAGACTATTTTCTTTGTTGGATTTGGGGAAATTTATGAGAAATTAAGCAAATCGGTGGCAATAGGATTTATGTTTTGATAGAAACTACAATTATATGGTCGGAAGCTATTGTTTTTAATAACATCTTTGAAAGTCAAGTATGAAGAAGGTGACATGGATCAAAAAAGAAAAGAACTGTATCTTTTTGTTGAGAGTGATACTTAATTTCTTTAATAAAATCTTTCTGTACCGTTTCGCTTGGAGCCTTACCAGGAATCAATCCTGTTTTTTAAAAGGATAATTGAAGTTTTTTTTACACAAGCGCTGTACATGACTTATATTGTACTCAATACCAAAGTTTTTACTTATATAGTGCTGCACATCTTTTGCAAAAGCAAATACACCTTTGCTGGCTTCTATTCTAAGTTCAGATAATTGATCATCATTTAATTTTGCTTGTCCACCCTTGTAATTAAGTACAAGTAATGAATCGATTCCACCTTCTTTGTAGTAATTGATCCAATTGGTGATAGTATTATTCGTAACCGATAAAAATCCAGCAATATCTGAATATTTACAACCGAGATATATGAGCTTAAATGCTTGAATACGCTTCAAAATTTTAACAGATTTCGTTTTAGGCTCTGCGATTTCAAGTTGTTTATACTCTGCGGGTGAAATACTAATTCGTTGAAATGATTCTCCTTTTCTCATATGCTATATAATGCACTTATAATATATAAAAGTTATAAAAAACAGATGCGGTTTACTATAAAAATAGTAATTATCGTAGGACTGTGCCGCCTGGCAGCGGTCATCACATCGATTTTAAATCCAACTAAACCCTACCCCGAATCCCACTCCCCCCTCTTTTATACTTCCCAAACTCCGTGTCAACAAGTAACTCCCCATTAAACACAGGTCCGTCCTTGCAAACTCTCAAGCCATGGGGGTCCATGCAGCACGCTCCGCATACGCCGATAGCGCACTTGAAGTATCGATGCAGGCTGAATTCCGCCCGGGTATGTGCGTCTGCTTTGTGGAGTATCTCAAATACGCGCGCCATCATTATTTCGGGGCCGCAGGTGTATATTTTGTCGTACTCTAAAATATCGATATCATTCAAAACGTCTGTTACGAATCCGCGCCGACCTTGTGTTCCATCATCGGTTGTAACATGGATCTCGCCTGTCATAAAGAACCTGTTTGCGAATATCAACTCATTATAACTGCGTGCGCCTAAGATTGTGGTGACATTCGACCATGTGCCTGAGTTAGCAACATGCTCTGCCAGGGGTGCAAGAGGTGCTGCACCAACGCCGCCTGCAATAAGCAGAACCTTCTCATCCTTTTGTGGTAATGTGAAACCGTTGCCGATCGGTCCGCGAATACCGAGTGAATCTCCTTCCTTCAGTTCAAACAGTGCCGATGTCGCATCACCGACCTTCTGCACAGTAATTGCATTGGTGTAGGAAAGTGTCATTGGGATCTCATCTACGCCACGGATCCAGACCATCACGAATTGACCCGGGATTGCACTTTCAAATGATCTGTCAAAAAAGAACGTTTTTGTTGATGGAGATTCATCGATCATTTTTGTAATCGTAACGTTAATAGGTCGCATTTCAGATCACCTCATGGGCAAGACCGATAATATCTTCAATAGTAACATGACCGTTCTTATCAAGGTAATTGTCGATCCCGTCAGCGATCGAGCCAAACACACCGATTCCATCAAATACCGCAGAACCGACCTGCACCGCACTTGCGCCTGCCATCATCATCTCAATCGCATCCTGCCATTTGGACACACCGCCCACGCCGATGATCGGAATATCGAGAGCGGCATAGAGGTCATAGACACACTTAACCGCAATCGGTTTAATAGCCTCACCGGACAGGCCGCCAAATCTGTTACCAAGTATCGGATAACCTGTGGCAATATCAATTGCCATAGCGCGAACAGTGTTGATGGCAACCACGGCGTCAGCACCGCCTCGCTCTGCAGCCTCGCCGATGCTCGCAATATCCGTAACATTAGGGGTAAGTTTCACCCAAACAGGAACATCCACGCTGTCGCAGACAGCGCGCGTGATCTCCTCGACCACATAAGGGTCGCTGCCGATCATCGCACCATACCCTTGTGCATGCGGGCAACTAACATTAAGTTCAAAAGCATCAGGTTTTGCAGGGCTCAAACCGTCTGCAACCTTGAGGAAGTCATCGGCATCCCCTCCGAAAATGCTCGCTATAACAGGTACGGACGTTTCTTTTTTCGCAAATTCAAGTTCCTGCAAAAAAGCCTTATAAGAAGGATTCGGCAACCCCATAGCATTCAAAAAACCGCATTCGAGTTGAACCATACTTGGATTATGATGTCCCTCTTTAGGCTCAGGTCCGATAGATTTTGTAACAACAGCACCCACGCCTTTCTTTGCCATTCGCACAAGGGATGCGCCGGTCGTACCCATAATACCTGCGGCTAATATTGTAGGATTCTTAAGTTTTAGTCCTGTGAGTGTAACCATGTTCATTCACGTAGTTTTAGTTAGAATGTTGCATTCAAAATGTTAGTTAAATTGACTCTGCTCTGAATCAAAATCTGATAACTGGCAGATTGCATCCTGTACAAGTTCCTTGCCACCGAGTTTAACAAGTTCATGACCAAGTCTTTGACCTTCAGCCTTGTAATCTTCGGTCAGGATCAGTTCATCAACGCGGACCTCATACGTTCCATCCAGTGCAAGCACTTCTGCACGCACATGAATAACGCCTTTTTCAACCTCTTTTGCAAACGCACCAATAGGAACGATACATCCACCTTCAACTTCTGTGATCACAAGGCGCTCGATCTCTGTCTCAATGCGCGACTGCGGATGGTCAAGAAAAGCGACTGCCTTTTCGGCTTCACTACCCGCTCTTGTAACAATGACTATCGTACCCTGGTTTGCAGATGGACAGAATCCATCAGGACTCAACTGCTCCACATCCATCTCCCAGCCCATGCGCTGGAGTCCGGCTTCTGCGAGCAGTATTCCATCATACAGCCCATCCTTGAGTTTTCTGATCCGTGTATCGATATTCCCACGAAGGTCCTGGATATTAAGGTCTGGTCGATATCTGAGTAACTGTGCCCGCCTGCGCATTGATGTCGTGCCTATGACCGCACCATCCGGCAACTCATCAAGTGTCGAGCCGTCAATTGTCAAAAGCACATCCAATGGTGAGTCACGTTTCATGACCGCTGCAATTGCTAACTCCTCCGGGCGTACTGTTGGCAGGTCTTTCATCGAATGTACTGCGATATCGATCTCACCTGCAAGCATACGGTCATCGAGCTCTCTCACAAAAACACCCACACCTGCAACTTCATGCAGCGGACGGTCTGTGAACGTATCTCCACTTGTCGTTATAATCTGCTGTGTGGTCGCGACACCGTTCTCCTTAAGCAGACGTGCCACAAGGTTCGCCTGTGCAAGAGCAAGACCACTGCCGCGAGTTCCTATTATCATTTTTAAACACCTATTTCAGGTTAGCCTCGTAGACTTCAAAAGTAATTTCAAGATCAGATTCACTGTGTGCTGTTGATACGAAATTCGTCTCGAACTGCGATGGTGGGATGAACACTCCGCTTTTCAACATCCTGTGGAAGAACTCGAAATAACCTTCCTTGTCACACTTAAGCACTCCCTGATAGTCATGTGGTATGTCACCAAAGAAGATCTTGAACATTGATGCAATTCCAGATACATTATAGTCAAGCCCCAGGTCCGAAACAATATCAGACAACCGTGCACGCATCATGTCGCCCGTAGCATTCAATGTCTTGTGAACATTCTCTTTCTCAAGAACATCCAGCATCGCAATACCTGCTGCTACAGAAGTAGGACTGCCGCTGAACGTGCCTGCCTGATAAACACTACCTGATGGTGATATCATCTCAATGATCTCGCGCTTTCCGCCAAACACACCGATCGGCATTCCTCCGCCAACGATCTTCCCGAGTGTAGTCATATCAGGCGTAACACCGTAGTATTCCTGAGCGCCACCCATGGCGAGCCTGAATCCTGTAATAACCTCATCGAATATCAGGACAACATCGTTCTCCTCTGTGACCTTTCGCACATCTTTCAGGTAATCCACATCAGGCAAGATCGGACCGATATTTCCCATGACTGGCTCCATTATCACTGCTGCCATGTCATCCTTGTTGGACTCGATAGTGTCTGTCAGTGCCTCGATATCATTGTACGGAACCTGAAGTGTATTCCTTGTAAAATCCTCCGGAATTCCAAGTGAATCGGGTTTGCCGTGTGTGGTTGCACCGGAGCCTGCTTTTACAAGCACAGCATCGTGCGCGCCGTGGAATCCACCTTCCATCTTGATGAACTTGTTCTTACCTGTGAACCCGCGCGCGGCCCTGAGTGCGCTCATTGTTGCTTCCGTACCTGTGGTCACAAAACGAAGCATGTCGATGCTTGGGTAGAGTGATACGATCTTCTCGGCAAGTGTCACCTCAAGGTCTGTAGGTGTGCCATACAGCCATCCTTTGTCAAGTTGTTCTACAATTGCCTGCTTGATGCGCGGATGGGCGTGCCCGAGAATTTTAGGACCATAAGCCATACAGTAATCAATGTATTCATTCCCGTCAACATCTGTTATTTTTGAACCGATTGCAGATGCCGTGTAAAATGGATATGGCTTGATTGCCCGAACCGGACTGCTAACTCCGCCGGGGAGGAGTTTTTTGGCTTTTTCGTATAATTGTTTTGATTTTTCTAAAGTCATGTGAACACCATGGAATTAATTGGTAATTATATCAACATCATTCTGAATTCAGCATCCGTGCCATGTCCTTTGCGAAATATGTCAATATCATATCCGCACCCGCGCGTTTGATCGAAAGAAGTGACTCGTACATAACCGCTTTCTCATCCAGCCAGCCATTTTGTGCTGCGGCTTTTAACATAGAATATTCACCGCTTACATTGTACGCAGCCGTTGGCATCTCAAACTCCTTCTTGACACGGTATATTATATCAAGATACGGAAGCGCAGGCTTTACCATTATGATGTCCGCACCTTCTGCAATATCAAGTTCAACCTCACGCATTGCCTCATTGGAGTTTGCAGGGTCCATCTGGTAACTCGAACGGTCCCCAAACGAATAACCGGATTCTGCTGCATCCCTGAATGGCCCGTAGAATGCAGAGGAATATTTCGCTGCATACGACATTATGGAGATATTGCTGAAATTGTTATCATCAAGGGCAGACCGTATCGCACCGATCATTCCGTCCATCATTCCCGAAGGTGCAACAATATCCGCACCTGCTTTTACATGGCTTATCGCGGTCTTGCCAAGCAGTGACAGTGTCGGATCATTAAGTATCTCCTCGGTATCGTGATCAACCATGCCGCAGTGACCGTGGCTCGTATATTCGCACAGGCACACGTCAGTGATAACAACCATGTCCTTTCCAAGTTCGCCCTTGATCTCGCGAACAGCCTGCTGAACCACATCATCATCACCATAGGCGGTTGTTCCCGTCTCATCCTTGTTTTTTGGGATGCCGAAAAGAATGACTGCGGGGATCCCGAGGTCTGCGGCTTCCTTTGCATCATCAGCAACACTGCCAGGGGGAAGTCTGTATACGCCCGGCATGGACGAAACCTCTACCTTAGAATCAATAGTCTCATCAACGAACATAGGATAGATCAGATCATCTGTGGTAAGTGTGGTCTCACGCACAAGATCACGTATCTTGCCGCTTCTTAATCTTCGCATTCGAACCTGTGGAAACATAATATCACTCCTTTTGTGCACCGTTTAGTTTGAACAATTTAGACACTGTATCTAACATCTTTTCATCATCGTGCTCTGCCGCATTCCTGAGAACCTTTGTCGGTTCTGCCAATATTTTATTGACAAGTGAATGTGTCAGATCATCAATCACCTTTATTTCAACATCAGCGAATGAATGATATGCCTTCAACCGATTGATGGCATGCTCTTTCTCCTGCTCACGCACATCATAGAGCCTTGCATATAACTCAGAGATCAATCCGTCTGCTTTTTGGCGTTTGAACTGAGCATTGAGCAGTACTAATTCCTCTTCTATCAGCACCTCTGCTTTTTTCGCTTCTTCACGCCTCATATGCATATTCTTCTCATTGATGATACGCAGTCCGTCGATATTATGGAGTGTAACATTTGGAACCTCTGTGACCTCGTCCTCTATATCACGTGGGTTTGCGATATCGATCAAAAGGAGCTCACGATCCCGGTTTTCCATCGCTTTTGACATTATCTCTTTTGTAAGCACATAATGCGGTGCCGATGTAGCACTGATAACCACATCAGCAATTTTGATGTAGTCCTCGATTTCACTGTAAGATACAGCCAGTCCACATAATTCGTCAGCAAGCATCTCTGCTCTTTCGAATGTCCGGTTTGCAATGTATATTACCTCAATGTTCTTATGAGCAAGGGCGCGTGCGACAAGTGTGCCCATTTCTCCGGCACCAATTACAAGAATTGTCTTGCCGATCAAACCATCAAGTATCTCGTCAGCAAGATCGACTGCTGCAGAACCGATCGAGACTGAACCCTTGTTAATACCTGTTTCTGTACGTACTCTTTTACCGACCTGTATCGCTTTACCAAATGCGGTATCAAGCGTATTGCCGGTTGTACCTGCATTTTTTGCGACAGCATATAGTTCTTTGATCTGTCCAAGTATCTGGTCTTCCCCAACGATCATAGATTCAAGACCGGATGCCAGCCTTAAAAGATGTGTCAGTGTCTCATCGTGGTCATAAAATTCAACAATTCTGGAAGATACACCCATTTTTTTTGCAAAATGGAACAGTACCTGACTTCCTTTCGATGAAACAACATATATCTCAACGCGGTTGCATGTTTTGAGCACTGCACATTCATGAATAAGTTCATGTGAAAAAAGGTGTTTAAGCATACCTTCAAGATCGCCGTGCCATGCTCCTTCCATCTCCCCGACACTGGCCTTTGCATGCGTTATAACCATGCTTGATATTTCAGTCAATTATATTCTCCATATATAAATTGATGTAATGATAATTTATGTATTAAATTTGTATTTGAAAGATCACTGTTTTCAATCTGTCATCTGTTTTAATATTATATCGTGTGCTATATTATACGCTTTTTCATAAGATTCCGAAAGTGCGTTCCATACATCCTCATTTTCAAGTATTTTCCACAGGATATCTTTTCGATCTTCCTGATCCGGAACATGCTGTTTCAGGTACGTTCGCATCTCATCCTGAAGTCGTATCATATCGGCATATTGTGGAGTTATTATCTGTTCTATTTTCTTTCTGGCATATTTTGAAAGGGCGGGACTTGACCCAAGTGTTGAGATCCCGATAGTAAGTTTTCCTCTTGTAATTACGGAAGGAACCACGACGTCCCCTACAGAATCAACCTTATTAATTAAAATATCGCTTTTTCGTGCGATATCAACGATTCGATCGTTCAGTTGTATATTGTTTGTCGCAGGAATCACTAAAAAAGCATTGGATATCAGTTCCGTAATCTTGTCATCTGGCAACGAACTAAGGTCAGCCTGTACTAAATTCAATTTACCCGCATCCTTCATTTTTTCAAGTTTTGTGGTAAATCTTACACTCACAACAGTAGTATCTGCATATCTTGAAAAGAGAGCCGCCTTGCGCTCCCCCACTGAACCGCCACCAATGATCACAACATTCCTTCCACTAAGATCGATCATCAAAGGGATTAAGTTTCGTTCATTGGTCATTATGGCGCATCCTATGATTAGAAATCAAATTTAATATAACTATACTATAATTATAACTATAACTATAAACTATAACTATAACTTGGCACCCGTTTTCTTGAATTCCCGCTCGCTGAACAGAAGGCTGTAATCCGAAATACCTGTGGCTTTTGATATCTCACGAGCCACTTTTTCACAATCCTCTCTTGTGTATGAGTGGACCATTGTGAACAGGTTGTATGGCCAGTCCGGATAACGCGGTCGTTCGTAACAATGTGTTACTTCGGAAAAACCTGCCATTATCGCTCCGACCTCTTCGACTTTATCTTCAGGTACGTTCCATGTACACATTGCATTGGCTGTGATGCCGATCGCCCGATGGCCAATTGATGCGCCAAATCTTCGGATGACTCCATCCTGTTGGAGATTTTCAAATCTGGTGACGATCTCATCTTCACTTATGCCAAGTTCTTTGGAGATATTCGCAAAGGGTGCATGAATAAGCGGTATGCCATCCTGTGTAAGTTTGATAAGTCGGGTATCTATTTCGTCCATTTTTCTCACCTTATCTTATATCGAATTTAACTCCGATCTTGAACAACCGTTTTGTAGGCAAGTTGATAAGATCGCATCCGGTTTCAGCCTTTATTTCATCAAGTATCTGTATAAGTCTCGTTTCATTTGGGGCGGACATCGTGAACCATATATTATACTTTGCAGGGCGCAGATAATTATGTGACACTTCAGTATATCGGTTTATGTTTTCTGCCACTTCATCGATCCTATTCTCCGGTACTTTAGCCGCAACAAGTGTGCTTATTCCGCCAGTCTTTTTTGTATTGATGATCGGACCAATGCGCCGGATGGCACCTGCATTGTTTAATCGCTCAAGACGTTCTATCACTTCATCTTCCGGAATGCCAAACTGCTCGCCGAGTTTTTCGAATGGATGTGTTTCAATCGGAAAATCCAACTGAATGCTATTCAGGATATCCTTGTCAATTTGATCGAGTTGTACCATTTTTATTCCTTTACCTTTGGTGGTGTATAAATGCAATATGGTTCTTCTGCCATGTAATCTCCGGTCGCTGCATACGCGCGTGCACGACAACCGCTGCATACTTCCTTGTATCCGCAATCGCCGCATTTACCTTTGAGTTTACTTGTATCGCGGATATCATTGAATACCTTTGCGTTGTCCCATATATCCTTGAAACTCTGCTCCTTTATACTGCCTGCAAGTGCTGGCAAGTATCCGCATGGGTACACTTCTCCGATGCTGGAAACAAAACAAAATCCTGTGCCTCCAAGACATCCTTTTGTCATGGCTTCATATCCGTGTGTCTTAACGGAGATTTCAATACCTTCTTTCTTTGCACGCTGGCGCATTATCCTGAAATAATGCGGTGCACATGTGGCTTTCAACTGGATCTTTGCTGTCTTTTGCTGGTCATAGAACCAATTCAATACGCGCTCGTATTCGACAGGTGCGATCTCATCCGCTTCGATCTCCTTGCCCCTACCGGTTGGTACCAGGAGGAAAATATGGAGTGCTTCTGCACCAAGTTCTGTTGCAAATTTAAGTATTTTTGGAATTTCGTCAATATTACGCTTTGTGATAGTGGTGTTTATCTGGAAACCGATGCCCGCTTTCTTGATATAATCAATTCCCCTTAGCGCCCCATCAAATGCACCAGGTTCGCCACGGAAATCATCATGGGATTTTGCATTTGAGCCGTCAATACTGATACTTACCCTCTGGATCCCGACCTCTTTCATCTTTTTTGCAATCTCGGGTGTGACAAGAGTGCCGTTTGTCGCCATTACTACACGAAGCCCTTTGTCAGTTCCATATTGTGCAATTTCGAACACGTCTTTTCGGACAAGAGGTTCTCCACCGCTCATTATAAGTATTGGATTTCCCATCTCCACAATTTCATCTATGAAATGCTTTGCTTCATCTGTTGTGAGCTCTCCTTTTGGAATCTGAAAGGTTGATGCGCCTCTGCAGTGTACACAAGAGAGGTTGCAGCCTGCTGTCAATTCCCATGCGATAAGTCTTGGTGGTGTTGCCATGGTGATCATTTGAGTTTATTTCTTTTAATAAATTAGTTCAATTTGCTTAAATATGATGTGATTATACTACATGCATCCTTATTAATATATGTGATATTGTCAAAAAACGATAATACTTTAGGCTTAAATATACTAAATACAATAATAATTATTGCAGAATTATTACATAAAAGCGCAAATAAAAGGTGAATTAATGGAACCATTATATACTGCATTTACAATTACATGGATTGCAGTAATCTCATACATATTATACATGATACGAACCCGTTTACAATTGAACAGGGAACTGGCAAGGTTAGATAAGTTACAATAGGTACGAAAACTACTACGAGAAAACGCTCATTTTGTTCGCGTTATTCGGACTATCTGTAAAATATATGCTACTACAAATCGGTGTTTAAAAAATGGATAAGAAACAAAAGACTTTTGTTGCAATTGGAGTTATTGTTGCTGTTGCAATTATTGGACTCTGGGGTGTTGATTTTTCCAAACAGTCCATTATGGTTTCAGAATTAACTTCAAACCCCGGCAATTATACGGGGGAAAAGATAAGCACAACGGGTGTTATCAAGAACGGCACACTTATTGTAACTCCAGATCTCATTTCATTTGTCTTGGTTGACAAAAAGGATTCAACTATTGAGATCGATGTGGAATATACGGGAGATTTGCCAGCGACACTTGATGAAGGAAAAGAGATCAGTATGAGTGGTACAATGGTATCTGCTAATAAGATAGAAGCTACACAGATAGTGGTTGGGTGTTCATCAAAATATACTGAATGATACACATACAATATCGAATATTAATTATACAATTAGATAATTGGGGCACTGGATGAACATTGAGCAATGGGGTGAACATAAACTAATTATGTCTGCTATGTCCGATATGATCGAGTCTATGGACAAATCATCTCAGATGACAAAAATGATTAGTCATGTTTGCAATTCAGGTGGAAAAAAGATACGTCCGATCATGCTGATGCTATCGTCCGAAATTTGTGGCGGAGATTCAAAAAAGAGTGTTGATGCGGCTCTGGCAATCGAGCTGATACATTCTGCATCATTGATACATGATGACCTTCTTGATGGTGGCCTAATCCGAAGGGGTATTCCTTCCGCGCATGAAAAGTTTGGTTATGCTGCAGCAATGCTATGCGGAGATTTTTTGATTTCAAAGTCGATCGAACTCATATCTCCTTTTGGCACAAATGCTATACGTGATTTTGGGCGTGCGGGTATGTGCATGGCAGAGGGTGAGACTTGTGATGTGAAAAGTGTTGAGGGAACGTTTGATGAGGGTAACTATTACGAGTGTATCCGTAAAAAGACAGCATCCCTTTTTGCAGCGAGTGCATCTATTGGCGCATATATTGGTGGCGCGGATGATGAAGTTGCGGGTAAGTGCCGGTTGTATGGTGAACACGTGGGTACGGCATATCAGATTGTGGATGACCTGCTTGAATACATGCATGTACAAGATGACAAGAAGTCCACACATGAATCGATGACACTGCCGCAAATATATCTTAAACACATGTCACATGAGGATGCAGTGAAAAGATCGATTGAAGAAGTTGAAAAACAGGTGCGGTATGCAAACGATATACTCGGAACTTTTGATCCATGTGGTTCAACAGATAAGTTAGTGCAGATCACAAACCACATAACAATTGATATGCTTCCATAAAAACCGTTTCTATGTTAATTTCCGAGATGAGTTTTAGTTTAAGATTTTAAATTTTAATTTCCAAATTTAAAAATTACAGGTGAATCCATGCGTGTATATGATAAGTCAGTGATCAAAATAAATGCCAGTGCAGTGAATGGCAAGGTTGTGCTTGATGCAGAGGGTGTTGTTGCACCGGTTGCGAAACCGATAATAAAACGTATCAATAAGATATTCCAGGAAGAAAAACCAATCTCAGTGGATGATGATAAGATCATATTCTCAACATGGGTCCCGCCAATTCCGGGCGAGGTTTTTGATAGAGTAATCACTGCAGAAATAGGTTCGATTCTAAGAAAACGTATTCCTGATCAATTGTCTATAGGAATCACAATGCATTGTCCTAACAAGTGTATTCATTGTGGTGCAGCAGATATAATTGCAAACCCTGAACTTACTCTTGATGAGATAAATCGTACGGTGGATCAGGCGATTGACCTTGGTTCATATCTCATATCATTTGATGGTGGTGAGACCATGCTTCGAAAAGATCTTGTGGACATGGTTGCGCATGTGGATAAAACGCGTGCGATCGCTACCTGTTTCACATCCGGTTTTGGTTTGACTGCGCAGAGGGCACAGGATCTGAAGGCTGCAGGATTGTATGCGATTCGCGTGAGCATTGACAGTCCATTTGAAAAAGAGCATGACCGTGTGCGAGGGCGTGATGGTGCATATCATGATGCGATAAATGGCATCAAGAATGCACGCGCTGCCGGCATATTGACCGATATGTTCGTGGTGGTGTCGCCTGATAATATAAATGATCTTGAAGATTTTTATAATCTTGCTGTAGAGATGGATATGCAGGAGATGTCGATCTATGAGATCATCGCGGTTGGACGCTGGCTCGATCACGAAGACGAGGTCATCGGTCCTGCAGATGTTTCACGTCTTGAGAAATTCCAAAAGGAGAAGAATACAAATCCCGAAGGTCCGAGGGTCACTGCGTTTCCATACTTCATGGGACCTGACCAGTTCGGCTGTTTTGCAGGGAGGCGCTGGATCCATGTTACGTCTGCGGGCGATGTTTTGCCGTGTGCATACACTCCATTGTCGTTTGGAAATGTAAGGGAAGATAATTTATCGAATATCTGGAAACGTATGGGCAAGAATAGTGCATACAAGTCATCAGCCGATTATTGTATGATGCGGAATCCTGAGTTTAGGAATAAGTATATTCATACAATTCCCGATAGTGCTCAGTTGCCATTCAGGCTTGATATAGTTGATCGATAGGCCCGATATTATGTGTTCTGGCTTTAAATTTTACAAGATAGTGATGGTTAATATTTTGTATCAGAGATGTTTTCATTCCCCATTGAAATTGTTGTCTAAAAAACGGTTTTTGGAATGATAAATCATTAACAATACCACATACAGCACCGCTAAAACCGAAGAACTTATATCTAACTTCGCATTAGGGATGGATTAAATCAATAGATTACATTCAGTTAACATTATACAACGAGGATTTTCATGGCTAAAAATGAGATCTTATCTGAAATCAAAAAAGCAGAGGAAAACGCAAGGAATATTGTGAATGCTGCTGCTAAAAATAAAGGTGAACGCATTACTAGTGCTAGATCTGAGGCAAGAGAAATCGTTAAACAGGCCGAAGTTGATGCGCACGAGTCTGCTCAGAAATCTTTGAAGTCTGCGGAAGCGATCATCAAAGAAGAAAAATTAAAGATCATAGATGAAAGTGGGGCCGAAGCTAAGGCTATTGTTAAAAAATCACAAACGAATGTGGGCAAGGCTGTAGATTACCTGGTTTCTGAATTTGAGAGGGCAGTGCATGCTTAGCCCTAAACAGATGAGCCGTGTGACAATTGTTGGTCACAAAACCATAATGGAGCAAACAGTGAATGCTCTGCACGGCATCAATTCATTTCATATAGAAGATTATAATGATGAAGAATTGGGTTTGAAAATAGGTAAATCATTTGAAAATGCAGATGATGTGTCAAGTAAACTCATCAAGATCAGGTCGATCTCAAGTTTTTTGGGTATAAAGAAAACAGATGTTGGAAAACAGAATGTTGAATCCCTCTTTAAGGAACTTGATACGAAATTAGTAGAACTGGATGACGAGGTTTCAAAGAGAACTGACAGAAAGAACGAAATTGAGAACCATCTGAAGGAACTTGATGCTCTTAATAAGGAATTGCAGCCATTTATTACAATACCTCTCGATCTTGACCAATATAGTGGTTATGAGAATCTGGCTGTTTTTTCAGGTGTCGTGAAAGGTGATATTGAATTCAAACTTTCAAGCATCACAAAATCATACGAATTGTTCTCGGATGCAAGATCTGGAACGATAGTACTGTTTGTTTTAAAAGAGCACGCAGATGCAGTTTCAGACATTTTGCCGGAGTTTGCTTTCAAGGAACTACGGGTGCCGGAAATCAGCGGTTTACCTGCAGATCTTCTGAAAAAGATAAGGGAAGATATTGTAAATTCACAAAATGATATTCAATCTCTTAATGCGGAGATCGAGTCACTCAGATTAAAATATTCTGATTTCATATTGGCAAGTGATGAATTGCTTTCCATTGAAGCACAGAAGTCTGAAGTGCCTTTGAGGGTTGCTACATCTGAACATACATTTATGATGGATGGATGGGTGCCAAATGAAGATTACGATATGCTGGTAAGTACTGTTGAAAATGCAACTAACGGACGTGCTTTCATTTCAAGGACAGCTGTGACAAGAGAAGAGGATTCGATCGTTCCTATCAAATATGATAATCCAAAGATATCAAGACCATTTGAGGAGATTATGAATCTCTATTCACGTCCAAGATATTCGGAGATCGATCCGACTTCACTTATATTCATCACGTTCCCACTCTTTTATGGTATGATCCTTGGTGATATCGGATATGCTGTGATATTAATGGGACTCGCACTTGGAATCAAAAAATTGGTGAAATCAGATGCTGTAAAGCCTCTTATGAACATCTTGATCTACTGTCAGATATCAACATTGATATTTGGTGTACTTTATGGCGAGTTCCTCGGATTCCCGCTTGCAAGTCTTCATACAGAGCATGGAATTGTTGCAGGATTGATTCCCGGATTTGAAACAATTAATTTGTTTGCATCCCCATTTGCTACTGAAATGATCACATATCCTGTTCACAGGACTCATTTAGTTATGACAATGATCGTTGTAACTGCTCTTATTGGGGTGGTTCATATCAATATCGGCTATCTGCTGGGATTCGTTAATGAGAGGAGAAAACACGGTATTGTTGCAGCTATGCTTGAAAAAGGCAGCTGGCTTGTAATAGAACTTGGCATTCTGTTGTTAGCTCTCGGATATGCAGGATATATTCCATCAGCCGTTGGAATTGCAGTGTTTCTGATAGGATTTGTAATGCTTCTTAAAGGAGAAGGAATCAAAGGTCCGATCGAATTACCGGCACTTTTGAGCAATTCACTTTCATACACCCGTATCATAGCAGTAGGCCTATCTTCAATTTATATTGCATCGACTGTCAATCAGATCGCATTTGAAATGGTAATGCCAAAATCATTTGGTTTGATGACGATATTTGCAATACTTATATTTTTATTCGGACATGCTTTAAACACAGTCCTGAGTATCATTGCCCCCGGATTACACGCACTCAGGTTGCAGTATGTCGAATTCTTTACAAAATTCTATGAAGGCGGGGGCATAAAATATAACCCATTTGGATATATTAGAAAATACACGGAGGAATAATAATATGGCAGTAGAAGGAGTAGTAGCAGCAATGGACCCAGCAGGGTTAAAAGCAATAGGTGCAGGAATTGCAGTCGGTTTAACCGGAATCGCATCAGGTATTGCAGAAAAAGATATCGGCAGTGCAGCAATTGGTGCAATGGCTGAGAACGAAGGACTGTTTGGTAAAGGATTGATCCTTACTGTAATTCCAGAAACCATTGTTATCTTTGGTCTTGTTGTCGCATTGCTTATCAAATAAATTCATTTGAGAGCATTTGTTGCTCTTAAATTTATTAAAGGTGTAAGGCCATGGGACTTGAAACAGTTGTAAAAGATATCACTGATGTTGCACAAGCTGAAGTATCCAGGATCAATGCACAAGCTGATGCTGAAGTATCCAAAATATTGGATGAAGCAAGGCATGAAGCAAAAAAGATTATGGATAACAGGCTTGCAAAATCTGAAGATGATATCAAGAAATTGAGGCAGCAGGAGATTTCCAGTGCAAATCTGGAAGTTAAACGCACAATGCTCAATGCACGCAAAGAAGTACTTGATGAAGTCTATAGCCAGAGTGCTGTTCAAATAGCAAATTTACCAGCATCAAAAAACGAGGAATTATTAAAAGCAATCATCGATAAACATCAAGTCAATGGTGCTAAGATATACTCAAATAAGGATTCTAAAAAACTCGTTGAAAAACTTTCATCACTTACTTATGCCGGTAATATTGATTGTATCGGTGGCGTAGTAATAGAGAACGAAGATAGTACAATTAGACTGGATTATACATATGACATCATTCTTGATAGTGTAAATGATAAGTCTATGAAGCAAATATCTGACATTTTATTTGGGTGATGTCAAAATGCGGCTTTTGCAGAAATTCAAGAATAAAGGTAAGTCATCGCAATATAAAGGTAGCTCCAACTATGCGTATTTAGCTACACGTGTTCGTGCAATGAAAAGTAATCTTGTTCCAACAGAAACATATCCAAGACTTATGAATATGGGAATAAGTGAAATTACCCGACTAATTCAGGAAACTGAATACAAGCGGGATATCGATGAGTTGGCAAGAACGTATAGCGGTGTGGATCTGATCGAGCATGGACTTAATCAAAATCTTGCAGAAACATTTACAAAATTGATTGAAATCTCAGAAGGTGAACCAAATTATCTGATCACCGAATACTTGAGGAATTATGATGTCTGGAACATCAAAACACTTCTTCGAGGCAAATATTACAATGCATCCACAGATGAGATAAAGGAAGCATTTGTTTCAGCAGGTCAGTTAAGTTACACGTTTTTGTCGGAACTTGCAGGCAAACAATCGTATAGTGAAGTCATCTCAGCGCTTGAGAGCACTGAATATTATCCAATATTAAAGGAATATGATGAAACTAACCTTTCTGACATTGAGAACAGATTGGATAAAATGTATTACGATGGTCTTTTCAATGTAATAGGTGGATCAAAATCAAAAGATCGTAAATTATTTGCGACGTTCATAAAAACTGAGATCGATATTAAAAATGTGAAAACATTGTTTAGGTTGAAGAAAGCAGAAGTCGATCCTGATGAAATACTTGATCTGATCATTGATGGCGGTCTTGAATTAAATGTTAAGAATATTAAGAAATTATTATCACTTTCCTATGACGATTTCGTACAGGCACTTAGTAAATATTCATATTGGGATACAATCTCAGAAATTGTCAGTTCTGATACGGATTCATTGATTAATGTGGAAACACAATTGACAAAGCACAGTTTAAAATCTGCATCAAGCTTTTCACACGTTTATCCACTTTCAATTGTGCCAATAATGGACTATATTATCAGTAAAAGGAATGAAGTAAACAATTTGCGGATAATCACAAGAGGTAAAGCAGCAAACCTCAGTGATGATGTAATTAGGAACCAGTTGGTGATCTGATGGAATTGGCAGTAGTTGGAGACAGTGAGTTTATAACGGGATTCAGGCTGGCGGGTATTAAAAAGATATTCGAGGTCAATGATGATAATCTGGAATCTACTGTTAATGGAACACTCAAAGATTCTGAGATAGGAATCCTTGTGATGCATGATGATGATATTAACAAATTGCCGGAAATTTTGAGAGGCACGCTCAACGATTCTGTTGAGCCGACAATTGTGACTCTTGGCGGCACGGGCGAAAGTTCGAATTTAAGGGACAAAATAAAACAATCAGTAGGTGTTGATCTGTGGAAGTAAAAGGTGAAATTTATCGTGTAGCAGGGCCTGTTGTCACAATTACCGGCATTAAACCAAAAATGTATGATGTGGTTAAGGTCGGTCATGAAGGATTGATGGGCGAAGTTATTAGGATCGTAGGTGACAAAGCCACGGTCCAGGTATATGAAGATACATCAGGAATTAAGCCGGGAGAGCCTGTGGTGAACACAGGTATGTCTCTGTCCGTAGAACTTGGTCCGGGACTTTTAGAAAGTATCTATGATGGTATTCAGAGGCCTCTCAAGGTACTCCAGGAACAAATGGGAGATTTCATTCAGAGAGGTGTTACTGCAAACGGACTTGACCGTGACAGGAAGTGGGATTTCAAACCTACTGTCAGTGGCGGCGATTCAGTTAAAGGCGGTGACGTGATCGGTGTTGTGCAGGAAACTACCAACATTGAGCACAAGATAATGGTGCCTCCAACTGTATCTGGAACTGTGAACGAAATTAAAAAAGGAAAATTCACAGTCGATGAAACTGTTTGTGTACTTTCAGACGGTACAGAGTTGCAAATGATGCAGAAATGGTCAGTAAGAGAACCAAGACCTGTATCTAAAAAACTCATGCCAACTAAACCACTTATCACAGGACAGCGAATCCTTGATGGATTGTTCCCTGTGGCAAAAGGCGGAACAGCTGCAATCCCGGGACCATTCGGTTCAGGAAAGACTGTTACACAGCAGCAGCTTGCAAAGTGGAGTGACACTGATATTGTAGTTTACATTGGATGCGGAGAACGTGGTAACGAGATGGCCGATGTGCTAAACGAGTTCCCCGAGCTTGAGGATCCAAAGACAGGACGTCCATTGATGGAGCGAACTGTTCTTATTGCAAACACATCCAACATGCCTGTTGCTGCACGTGAAGCATCTGTTTATACAGGAATCACAATTGCGGAATATTACCGTGACATGGGATACGATGTATCCTTGATGGCAGACTCGACTTCAAGATGGGCAGAATCAATGAGGGAGATCTCATCCAGACTTGAAGAGATGCCTGGTGAGGAAGGTTATCCTGCATATCTTTCAGCAAGATTATCTGAATTCTATGAGCGGGCAGGAGCTGTACATTCACTTGCCGGTTTTGATGGTTCGATCACAGTTATCGGTGCAGTTTCACCGCCTGGTGGTGACTTCTCAGAACCCGTTACACAGAATACACTTCGTATTGTGAAAGTGTTCTGGGCATTGGATGCAAAACTTTCACAGAGGAGACATTTCCCGTCTATCAACTGGCTTTCAAGTTACAGTTTATACACCAATGGACTTGCGGATTGGTTCACAGAGAATGTTGCACCTGACTGGATATATATTCGTGACAATGCAATGGATCTTTTACAGCAGGAATCCGAACTTCAGGAGATCGTACAACTTGTTGGTTCAGACGCACTTCCGGAAGACCAGCAGTTGACACTTGAGATAACACGTATGATACGTGAATACTTCCTGCAGCAGAATGCATTCCATCCGGTTGACACTTTCTGTCCATTTGACAAACAGTACAAGTTGCTAAAAGCGATTTCCAAGTATGGTGAAATGGCAAACGCAGCACTTGAATCCGGTGTCCCGATGAGTGACATTATGTCTGTTGAATCAAAGGATGACCTTGCAAAAGTCAAGTTCGAAGAGGATTTCGAACCAGCGCTTAATGTCGTCTTGACCAAGATGGATGAAGAATTTGCAAAACTCGGAGGCAAATAAACATGACCAAAGAATACAAGACGATAACGGAAGTTTCAGGACCACTGATCTTCCTCGAAAAAACAGAACCTGTTGGATTTGGTGAACTTGTTAATATCAACCTTCCAGACGGGACAACAAAAAGAGGACAGGTCCTTGATACATCCGCAGAGACTGTTGTAGTTCAGGTCTTCGAAGGTACTGGGGGACTCAATAGCGAATCCGGTGTGGTGTTCACAGGCGAGACAATCAAATTATCTGTGTCAAAGGATATGCTCGGCAGGATCCTCTCAGGTGCAGGCGAACCACTCGATGGCGGACCAAGAATTGTTCCTGATGACAGGATCGATGTGAACGGTGCATCAATGAATCCATATTCAAGGATGCCACCCGAGGATTTCATTCAGACAGGTATCTCAACGATCGACGGTACAAACACCCTTGTAAGAGGGCAGAAACTTCCAATTTTCTCAGGTGCAGGTCTTCCACATAACGAGATTGCACTTCAGATAGCACGTCAGGCAAAGGTGCTGGGTTCCGATGAACCGTTTGCAGTAGTATTTGCTGCAATGGGTATCACCAACGAGGAAGCCCAGTATTTCATGCAGGATTTCGAGAAAACAGGTGCGCTTGAGCGGGCTGTTGTTTTCCTTAACCTTGCAGACGACCCTGCGGTCGAACGTTTGATCACTCCAAGAATGGCGCTTACAGCTGCTGAATATCTTGCATATGAGCATGATATGCACGTTCTTGTTATCATGACTGATATCACCAACTACTGTGAGGCATTGCGCCAGATGGGTGCAGCCCGTGAAGAGGTGCCAGGTAGACGTGGTTATCCCGGATACATGTACACTGATCTTGCATCATTGTATGAGAGAGCAGGAGTTATCAAAGGTAAGAAAGGATCAGTTACACAATTCTCTATCCTTACAATGCCTGGTGACGATATCACTCACCCGATCCCTGACCTGTCGGGATACATTACCGAAGGACAGATCGTGGTTTCAAGGGAACTTCACAGAAAAGGTATCTACCCACCGATCAACGTATTGCCATCATTGTCCCGTCTTATGAATTCGGGTATTGGTGAAGGTAAGACAAGAGATGATCACAAGGCTGTTTCCGATCAGATGTATGCAATGTATGCGGAAGGTCGTGACATGAGAGGTCTTGTGGCAATTGTCGGTAAGGATGCATTGTCTGAGAGAGATCAGAAGATCCTTGAGTTTGCTGATCTGTTTGAAGATCGTTTCGTACGTCAGGGCCGGGATGAGAACCGTCATATCGTGGATGATACCCTGAGAATTGCATGGGAAATATTGTCTGAACTTCCGGAAACACAACTTACCAGAATTGACAATAAATTCATTGATGTATATCACCCTGCGCATAAAGCCAAAAGCGAATAAGGTTAAACATGAGTGATTCACAATGGCCGTAAATGAAGTAAAACCAACACGATCTGAGCTTATTGAGCTCAAGAAAAAGATCAAGCTTTCTGAGAGTGGTCATAAACTGCTCAAAATGAAGCGAGATGGTCTGATCCTGGAGTTCTTTGAGATTCTGGGCAAAGCGAAGAATGTTCGGGCTGAGTTGGATGCTTCCTTTAAGGAAGCTTCGGAGAAGATTGGCATTGCAAAGTCAGTGGAAGGTACCATTACTGTAAAATCCACTGCGTTCGCATTGAAGGACGCACCACATATCCAGGTTGAGAGCCATAATATTATGGGTGTTGTCGTTCCAAAGATCGAGTCATCCAGCGTGCGCAAACCCATGAACAAGCGTGGATATGGTGTACTTGGGACAAGTTCCTATATCGATGAGGCAGCAGATTCGTATGAGATCCTTGTTGAGAAGATCATTCTTGCAGCAGAGATCGAGACGACAATGAAGAGACTTCTTGATGATATCGAGAAGACAAAAAGACGGGTCAATGCTCTTGAGTTCAAGGTAATTCCTGAACTTACTGAGGCGATGGTCTTTATTCGACTGCGTCTTGAAGAGATGGAACGTGAGAACACGTTTAGGCTCAAGAGAATCAAAAAATCATAAGTATAACGCAGAACAATCTTATGCAGCCTGAATCCAATGATCAGCCAGCCCCAAATCTGGCTGAGAGATTCATACTAAATATATCGAAACCCGAAAATCTTGCACGAATACTCAGGTGGGCGTGGCTGATCTCACTTGCGATGCTGGTTTTGGGTTATCTTATTATTTTTTCTGAGATTTCGCCGTATTTAACTTAATGTAATCTGTTTTTTTAGATTTGTTTAACTTAATATAACATCTTTAAATGATTTAACGTCTTATTCCTTTTTACGATGCAACCTCAATGCAAAAAGATCAACATAACCGGAATCGTGCAGGGTGTTAGATTCCACCCCTTCGTCTACCGTCTTGCAAAATAGTACGATCTGTACGGTTGTGTAAAAAATCTCGGCAACAATGTAGAAATCGTTGTTGAAAGGCGCAGGGTAGATATTGATAGATTTCTACGCGATCTGACTGCTAGAAACCCTCCCTTATCAAGCATTGGGGGTATCAAAACTACCGTATCACAAGATTGTGGTTTCGCCGATTTTTCGATACTTGGTAGTGAAAAGGGCAGTTTTTCAAATTCCATCATTCCGCCGGATACTGCGATATATCCGGAATGCGATTGCGAATATGCCGAATCATCGGATAGAAGATACCATGCGCAGCCTGTATGGGGGTTTACGAATTACTTGGCACGCATTTTAAGTAAAATCTGGCTTATGCTGTAGAGGATGCGATTGCAAAGGGTGTGGCAAACTTGCCGTATAGGCTGCCAAAAAAAGCAGGATCGATATTATCGGGCTTAGTAGTGGGGTGGCATATCTTTTAGACAGGCTGTAGCAGCAGGCGTGCGTTTACGCGAACTACTTATATAAACATGAATAATACATGTTCATATGATCGAATTTACAAAACTTCATGGTAATGGTAACGATTTTATTGTGATCGATGAGTTTATGGATAAAATAGTTTCTGATAACGACAAGGCGGAATTTGCAGTCAAATATTGCGACCGTCGATTTGGCATTGGTGCTGACGGTGTTCTTTTTATATCAAGATCAGACAAGGCAGACATGAAAATGCGTCTGTTCCAACCTGATGCATCAGAAGCCGAGATGTGCGGGAATGGTATTCGATGTCTTGTTAAGTATGCTTTTGATAGTGGTCACATCGACGTAGGGACTGCCACAGTCGAGACTATGGCGGGTGTACTTTCTGCCCAAACACGAAAGGATGATATGGGATTCTGGGTAAAGGTCAACATGGGGCAGCCACTTAAGACCCGTGCACAAATTCCTGCAAAAGGTGATGCTGCTGATGAGTTCATTGATGTGGTAATGCATGGTCATAATGTTTCTGTGGTAAACACTGGTGTTCCACATGCTGTAATCTTTGTTGAAGACCTTGATCTTGATATTTTGGGGATTGCACCAAAGATCAGGTTTGACCCTATATTCCCAAATGGTACGAATGTGAATTTTGTAAAAGTGGATTCTGAAGGCGAGGTAACTATCAGAACCTATGAGCGAGGGGTTGAGGATGAGACTCTGAGTTGTGGTACAGGTTCGGTAGCTAGCGCTTATCTTGCACACATGCATAAGGGTATGGATGGTGATATCCGGGTTCACACAAAAGGCGGAGATCTGAACATTTCTATAGTGAATGATATTGTTTTCATGGAAGGGCCTGCTGTGACTGTGTACAAAGGAGCAATCATTTAATAAATATTAAACATATAATAAAATAGAGTATAATTCTTATATATGCTAACATTTCTAATTATGAAGTTGATGTCATATGAGTAATATTCCCTGGGATAAAAAGAAGGATTTTGATAAAGAGTCGTCTGAGGGTATCCCATTTTCTGACGTTTTAAATGATGGCCTTGTTAAAAATCCCATAGAAGAGATGACCCATGTTCATAAAATAGACCTGAAAAAACCACCTGAGATCCCGGTAATAAACGCTTTATCTAAAAATATACAAGAAAACGAGGCTGATGATGATGGGGCGGATATTCCATTATCTGATGATATATTCGGGCCTGAAAAGATTGATTCCTACAAAGGTGACATTTCAAAATCTTCTCCTCGTCCATTATTTGAACCAAAAACATCTCCTGCATTTGAAATTTATGGGCAGGAACCGGAAGAAACGAATCAAAAGGGTAATGACTCCGATGTATCATATTTTCCTCCCACTCCTGAGTCTGATGCATCACCTTTTCCCCCCACTCCTGACTCCGATGTATCACCTTTTCCTCCCACTCCTGACTCCGATGTATCACCTTTTCCTCCCACCCCTGACTCTGGTGTATCACAGTTCCCACCTATTCTGGACTCTGATGTATCACCTTTTCCTCCCACTCCTGACTCTGGTGCATCACTTTTTCCTCCCACTCCTGACTCTGGTGCATCACTTTTTCCTCTCACTCCTGATTCCCATCCACAGCCGTTTATAAGATCTTCCTTCCAGGATGGTATTCCTAAAAAAATGATGGATGGCATTGCAAGATCATTCAAGACAATATTTAAAAGCCTCATGCGAGGCGGTAGTTTGATTGACAGGATGGAAGAATTGCGCGAGGAAGTGGAAGTTGCTGAGGAAGTGCGGTTGAGGGATGAAGAAGCCAGTAAATCAATTATTACAGCACCAAGATTTGATGCAGCTCCTGAAATTCTGGGACTGCCGGAAATGGAAAAACCAATGCCGTTTCCACAGCAAGAAATGGAAGTGTTGAAAGTAAAAGAACCGGAGTCTGAAGAGGTACTTTTAGAACAATTTGATGAATTTAACAAGAAAGATATTCTGTCGCTTATTGAGAAACCGATTGAAGGGGTTTCAGATAAACCTATAGAACCTAAAACTCTTGCTGAGATTCCCGCCAGAGCAAAAGATGTAGATGATCTGAGAGATGAGATCGCAGGTTCAAAGTCACTCCTTGATGAGATTGTAAATGATATTAAGGATATTTCAAATGCTGTGAAAAGTTCCAACGAGTCAATTAAAGAGATCAATAAAAATGCTGATGATTTTAATTCTGATGTAACGATTGGATTTGATTCTGCAAAGGAAAAGATATCTTCAATTGAAAACAGGATGGATGGGTTTGAAAATACTCTGACATTGATACAATCCGACAATACAGAATTAAAAAAGGGATTGTCCAACATTGAGCAGAATATTTCTGAGCTGGTCAGTTCATATGGTGCTCTTTTGTCGCAGATGTACGAAACTACACAAAGCAATGATGCAAGATTTGAAGATATATATGCAAAAGTTGATCGGATCAATATCATTGAATCAAAGACATCTCAAATCGAGAATAATCAGGTAATTGCAGCCAAAAGAATTACAGAGTTTGAGAATATTGCCTCTGTACTTATGGAAGACATTGCACAGGCGCATGAAGCAAATAAGTTTTTGAAAGATGAAACTAAGTCTGAAAATGCAGCCCTTCTCGAAGAGATGGCATTGGTCACGGAGTATGTGGAAAAAGGACTCAAAAAAGCAGGTGCTGGAAGTTATAAATCATTCGGGGAAGATGTCCATTTGGCTCATATTGAAAAGAATTCATCGACCATGAAACTTTGCATGGAATGGCTTGAATTTTTAATGGAACTTGTTGGGCGCAATAACCTGCCTGATATATTATCTTATTATGAAGAATTAGGTTGGATAAGTGATGATGTACGTCTGGAATTTATGCAGTATGCAGAAGGCATTAATTATTATGCTGAAAAACCGGACTGGAAATTGAATCCGGATGAACATGTGAAATCAATCTGGTTCATTGAAAAACTCGCAGGCGTCAAGGTTGATAAAAACAAATTATCAATAATTGAAAGAGATATAGAGAGGGTAAAGAAAGGTACGGAAATCTATGGTATATAATCCGCTTTACTACGCAGGTGTTAGTTTTTTCATAAGGGCATCACATGTGATCTACTAACTAATTCACAAGGGTTTGACGATGGGTTTGAAATATAAAAAATACAAGACCAATGACAAAGGTCAGGTCACGATCGATTATTTGATCAGTATAACCATTTTCTTATTTGCAATGTTTTTTGTATTCCAGTATATTTCAGGATTGTTCACTCCTTTCGAATCAAATTCGGATGAAGTTACATTGCTGGCTGATAGGGTGTCCACGCTGGTTGTTGAGAATATCATGAGTGCAGGGGACGTGGCAGTACCAAATCTTGTAACTTCAACAGAGACGGATGCATTCTTCACATTACTCAATGTAGATTATGGGGGTACTCGTACATCATTAGGGTTAGATGGCACATATGTTGACTACGACGTAAATGTCACTATGGAAAATGAATCATCTGGTATTATAAAATCGGCTGGTGCAGTGCTGCCATCTGTTGGAAATGTTGGACAGACAAAAAGGATCGTACTTTTCATGAATGCTGATACAGGCGTAACAGAAAAAAGGATCGTATCGATAAGGGTGTGGTAGTTTGAACCGCAATGACATATTATTAGGATTAGAAAATGACCAGTTGGCACAGATGCACACCCTTGAAGCGATCATGGCTTCAACAATTATGGTTATGATCATTGTTTTTGCAGTTCAGGCAACATCACTTACTCCGCTTACATCATCGACCGCAAATGCTCACATTGAAGCACAGCTTCAGGTAATCGGGCAGGATATGCTAAGTGCACTTGATTATTCACAGTATGATCAAAGATCAGACCTGAAAAATGATATATTGAACTGGAATGGTAATGAATATGTGTGGAACGGCACCTCATATTATTCAGACACTCCAAATGCAAGCTCCACTCTTAATAGTTCCATAACAGACATGCTTACATATATTGCAATTCCGCGCGGAATTGCGCATAATGTCCAATTCACTCATATGAGTGATACCGGAAGATTCTCATCAATATTTTACATATATAATGGCGATCCGTCTGACAATGCAGTTATCATCTCAAGAAAAGTAGTATTGTCAAATCCTGATATTGGGAATACCTCCACATTTCAGGCAAATACGGGCATAGTTGATATAGATGATACTACGGATCTTTACAATATTATTAATGTGAAACTTATACTTTGGCGAATGTGAGATATGAGATCGATAAAAAGGATGTATGGCAATGAGAAAAATGGATGATTCTGCACAACTGATCCTAATAGCCGGATTCACAATAGGGCTTGCTATTGTAGTTTCAACTATCATGCTAAACAATATCATCTTTGCAAGCAACATGGCATCAGAATCGAGTATTGATTCAAATCGTTATCACATCTCAAATGCCAAACAGATGTCATCCGATGCATTTAGTGGTGCATATGGTTATGCAATACAGAACCAAACACCATTCAATGAAACACTTTTCAATCAGTACATGTCCAGTTATAACAAAAAGGCTGCATCTATGTATGCACTTTCAGGCGTATCATTTAATGTTCAAAACAGTACTTTTTATGATGGTTATTTTACAGATGACGGACTTTCGGATGGCGAATCCGATTGGATTGTTATAGCAGATGTTAATTCAACGGATTCATTCTCAATAGAGATATATGATACAACCGTTCTTGGAAATGCTACTAATGCGTTTACGATCCAAGCAATAAACGTTTCAGATATTTCGTTGTGGTCAGTAAAAGTGTATGACGATAGTACAAATGTAAATATTACTGTTTTAAACCAATCAATGGCGATAATTGAAGAAAGGACAACATCCTTTTACTCTTTGAACATAACAAATAATTCAATTGATAATGGTGCTAATTTCGATTTCCATCTTGGGGAATATACCGCAAATGAGACATATAAGTTAAAGTTCCTGAATGGCACCAATGCTCTCGGATATTTTACAATATCAGGAAACCGAACTGGTAGTACGCCATTTTCACGTGTCAGGTACAAGATGACAAATGCTACCGTCAGTACATCTTCAGGAAAGACAATAATTAATATATCGACACCGATTTCCATTCCATAGGAGTTATCATGAAAAGAGATATCTTAAACGATGATAATGCAGTATCCATATCAATTGGATTCATATTGACATTTACAATAACTGTCATCGCTTTTTTAATGATAATGCAGACATTCTATGGCATGCTTTACCAGGCTGAACATACGGTGTTACGGGCGGAGTTTGAAATACATGGTAACGATATTGCGGTTCAGCTCACGAACATTGATACTATCGTTAATGTCTCTCTAAGTTCGGGAGGTAGCATCGGTGAAATACGTTATGAAGTATCTTTGCCTGATAAGATAGCAGGCAGTTATTATTCGGTTGAGTTCTCAAACCTGACCAGTGAGATCATATTTGGATCGGATGACCGTCTGGAGACTATAGCCAAGATTCCTTATGTTACACAGACAACCACAGTTTCATCAACGAAGATATACAGTGCTGCAGGTGAGCATTATTTATTATACAATCCATCTACTAATTTAATTGAAGTTTATTAAGATGTTACTGATAGGTATAGACGATATATAAAAACAGGAAATGATCCAGACGCATGAAATTGACAAGAATTCTAAGATCGGAAGATGCAGTTTCAGAGGTTGTTGATTTTAGCATTATACTTGGAATAATGCTCTTAGCGGTTGCTGTGATCGGTGTTGCAGGTTTTCCGCTTGTAGAACACATGCAGGAATCAGGCCATGCAGAGAATGTCAGGCAGAGTTTCATAGTTCTTACGGCGAACATCAACAAAATAGTGTTTGGTGCTACTCCTTCACAGTCTGTTGAATTGAAGTTATATGGTGGTCTTGTTTCAGTAACCGGGGATAGTGCTATCAATGTGACTGTACAGGCATGGAATGGATTAAATTCGACTATTGAATCCTATACGTTCGAGAGGCAGATGCGAATGATCCAGAATGAGTATGAAGATCGGTATATATGTTATGAGGATACCGGTACATGGGCACAGTATCCATTAGGCGATGCAGTTATGGTGTCGCGACCTCGTTTTGTATTGCATGATGATGTACTCACAATACCTGCGGTGATGATATCCGGTTCAACAGGCATATCTGGAGTAGGGCTTGTACGCGTGACGTCTGATGGTGGTGTGGCTTCTGTGTATAGTTATTATAATGTATCGCAGGTGGATATTACAATTAAAAGCAAGTATTACAAGGCGTGGGAGAGATATCTCAATGACACAGATGATCTGGGAATGAATTTTGTGAGTTTCGATCATACAAATACAACCGTGCATTTGCAAAAGATATATTCTCCTGATAATATTGATGTGCATGTCATTTATTCTCCGATGAGCGTTACGGTCGACTAAGTGTCTGATCGAAAAAAAGGAAACAAGGTGTGTTAAAAGTGAACTGGAAAATGCTTAGGTCAGAAAGTGCAGTTTCGCCTGTTATTGGAATTATACTCATATTAGGTTTGACTATACTATCTATCAGTACTCTCCTAATTTACAGTGTACCCACACTTGATGGATTGGAAGATATGGCAAAGGCACAAAAAGTTGAGCAGGCTTTTACGGTTTTTGACTCACGAACAAGTAAGGTGGCTCTTGGTGAATCTCCTATCCAGACCACGTATGTTTCACTTATGGGAGGTACTGTCAATGTTAATGGTGATCAGGATGCATATAATGAGAGTAAGATAGTTATTGTCACTGTTGATATTAGTAATCCCGCCAATTCCGTTTTTATGAATAACCGATATAGATGGGGAAGTTGGGAACCTTATGTGGGTGGAAGCGGTTTTAATGAATTTAATTGTTCACTTGGAAGTATAGAATATAGTCTTGATGATCGTATTATCGCATACGAAGGTGGCGGTGTGTGGTCAAAATATCCAACAGGCAGCACAATTATGATCTCACCTCCTGAATTCCATTACAATGGTGAAACGCTCACTCTTCCCCTTATGAAGATTAATGGACGGTCAGGTGTGAGCGGTACTGGTGATGTGGGTGTTTCTATCAGTTCGAGCAATATGCCTCTTGTGTTATTCCCAAATACTACAATGGCAGGTAACAGGGTCAATCCACTTGAAGCTGATAAAGTCATTATCTACATAAAGAGCGAATATTATGATGCATGGGCCAATTATGCAAATAGTCAGACATATACCAGTGCAACTGTGGATGTTGCAAATAATACTGCTATTATTGAACTGGATGTAATTCCACCAATGGGAGAATCCACGCTAACGGATGCATTTAAGGTTGGTTCGCTCAATTCTACAATGTCTTCACCAATCTACAACTTTTCCTTTAATTTTGTTGCTGGTGGTGCTCAAGGACTGAATCCTTCAAATTATGATATATCTGCATCATCAGGAACTAAAACATTAACTTATACATTAGATAAAACTGCAGGATTGAGACTTGATGTTGAATATCAGGACACTGCTGCTGGTTCTGAATATATAGAACGCTGGTCAAATATTGCTGCAATTCCATTAACAGGAACGAGTCCTGAAACAGCGACGGTTGATTTTTTGTCTGATAATTATACTATGGAATATAAGGACGGTAATTCTAATGATGCTTATGCTGAACCTGATTTCTCTTGGGGTCAGATCGGTGAAATGAGTACGCTGCCTGACCTTTTGATAATTGAAAGTAATCCTAATTCATCCCTATCATTAAACAACCTTACTCAACACTACATGAAACTTCTTACGATGGATGGTTCTGTAATATTCGGTATTGATGGGGGGCCGCAGGACCCTGTAAATTATGAAGAATCAACGCTAACTCTGTATTATGATGGTATGCCCGGAGCTATTACATACTTGCATATTACAAAAAATGAACTTGATGCGGCTGTAACTGTTTGATCAGTTTGCAGCCGGCATCATATTTTTACAGAAAAAATTCCGGTTTATTCGATCTCACCGGCAATTGTAGTTGCAATTGGTGCTTCTTTTATCAGGTTGGAAGTCGCCAGTGTGTAGCATATTGTGGTATATGGCAGTATCAATACAAAAGCAAAAGGTATTGAGCCTCCGATCGCATTTAATACGACAATTATCACGAACAGGATAAGTGTGTCCGTAAAATTCTCTTTACCTATGTTAATGCTTTCTTTTATTGCATCTATTCCACCGTAGTCTCTCAAGACCAGAAGTGGGAGCGCATATATCATCAAAATTGTTAATATTATTCCAGGGATTATTAAAAATATATAACCTATAGTTATGAGTATAACAGCTGCTATAACAAATACCCAGCTTCGTACGAAGTTGTTGAATCCTTCAAATACGTCATTTATCTCTACAGTTTCACCTTTCATTCCTCTTACTGCCATATAGGTCAAGCCATAAACCAATGGGGCAATGGTGATTATAAATATTGATCCTATAACTACTATCAAAGTGCCTATGATGAAGGCTACGATATTGTTCTTGAATATGTTCCACGAATCTGTCATTATGGTTTCAATTTGCATGAAATGTCACCTCATTTTATTTGAAAGTGGTCAACATATATTAATTCTTTTACAATATGGTTGGATTTAATGTTTTTTTATTGATGCTACTACAAGACCCTTGTTTTCTAGATATATACAACAAGAAAATGCTCACTTCGTTCGCATTAACTTGGACTATATAATTTCATAAATTATACTATAAAAATAACAAAGCGAGAAACACTCACATCTCGCTCTTCAACTTCTCGACAAGTTCCTGCTGAATACCGTCATTACGGTTGCCGCCACAAACCACGCCACGTACACCAATAATGTCTGGCCGGATGCGCTTCAGCGCAGGCAGGTCTTCGAACTTGATAGTACCCGCTATTGCAGATTCAAGTCCGGCATCGCGTACAAGTTTTGTAAATTCGGTAAGTTCTTCCTCGGACATAAACTCGAAAGTTGAACGCCCGTCCTTGATCCCTGTATCCATCATAACAACATCGACACCTGCCTTTGCACCGATTGCAGGGAGCAACATGAGTGGGATAGAATTAATGCGCTCATAATCTGAATAACCGGATGCAACGACGATCTTAGAGGGATCGTAATCCTTTACAGAGCGCACGATATTAGTCAGCATCTCAAGTGCCTGGTCTTCAGTCTGTACATCGTACAATCCGACCTTGACATATTGTGCACCAGCAACTGCTGCGCCCAATGCAGCAAGTGATGCTGTCCCAGGCTTGAAGTTGAAATCTCCGATGGTCGCACTGACTGGCTGTTTTGAATTGATGGCATCCTTCACAGATCTGATGATCCATGGGAAATTTGCACCCAGTGAACCTTCCTTCGGGTTTTTGACATCAATAATATCCGCACCACCATTAGAGGCAGCGATTGCTTCTTCTTCATTTATTGGACTGACAAGTAGTTTCATGGAACGGCCTCATATTTATATGGGTTTGAATATCTATGTATTTATTAAATATGTTTCGAATCATCTTCGTGTTAGATATATATAATTATACTGTTGTACATGCCCGGGGTGGAAATCGACAGAATTACCAACCTATTCACAAGTCCAGCTTGCTTTGCAATACTTCCAGGCCACTGGAAGTGATAGGTGCCGTCAAACCAAAAGAAGTGTACATCGCCGACCTGAATATCCTGCAAGGGATTGGTGAGCGTGACACAAATTTTACTGACATCCGTTCGGTTTCGCAAAAGGTCAAGACAATGCTCGATCCGGGCATATCATCTCTGCCAGACGTCGAAGAGGCACTTTTCCTTGCAAACAGTGTAATTCTTGGTACTGAAACCGCGTCATTGGATATGATATCGAATGCTGCATCAGAGTTTCCCGGGCGCGTGAATGTAAGCATTGATATCAAGAACAGCAGGATACTGACCCGCGATCCAGATATGCCGAATTATCCTATAGAGCTTATTGATATATTAAATGACATGGATGTCCGCGACATTATAATTCTGGATATGGATAGGGTTGGCACATCAAGCGGTGTAGATTCACAATTCTTAAGTAAGATTGCCACCACTTCCAAGCATGATGTGTTGCTTGGCGGCGGGGTCAAAGATATGAGCGATATCGAAACACTGAAGGATATCGGACTAAAAGGCGCACTTGTGGCAACTGCCCTGCACAACGGCAAAATACCACTCACAATGGTCCAATGATACAATGATGGTCGTTCATCGACTTAACATTTGACTGAAACTTAAACAAAGTATAATTCTAATTATATTCACAGGTGAAAACAATGGCAGAAAATGAAGTTACTGAAAATGAAATTGCAGAGTCCGAAGGCGATGGATATTCAGAAATAAAAATGGGTGCAGGTTGGTATCTTACTATCACGCTTGCAAAAAGCGAGAAATACGATAATGAGTATATTGAGATCGCAAAGGAACGCAGCGGAGTCAAACGTAGTCGATTCAACCTTAATCCAAAGTATGCACGGATCTTGGGTAATGCCCTGTTAAAGTTCGCGGATGATAATGAACTGAAATAAATAAAAATAAATGAACATTTGTTTATCTGATGAAATGTCGGTGCACATTTAAAATATCTAAAACCCCTGTATCAAACCTGCCGCATGCGGCATGTTCCATACCTGCCATCCTTTTGCATTCGCAAAATACGCAGTTTCTATGTAGGGCAATCCATACAAAAACAAATGTGTTGACAGCGATTGAAACTTCGATATGTATTCAGGGTGGTAGTGAAGAACGGTGCCGCACTATGCGCATGTCGTAGCGTCGTTTTTATTTCCAACTCATTAATCCGCAACGCTACAACACAACTTTAAACCCGTTAAACAAATACAAAGAATGAAGTGGAAAAAGCAAAGTAAGTGTTTATAAATTATATTTTAATTATCTTTATCCACCGATACATAAGCCATTCTACCATTAAGATAGCAACAAACAGTTCTGTAACCGCAAATAGTCGTACAGGGAAGATTGGTACAAGAGATCCATAATAAAATTCAGGCTGTCCTAAACCCAAATATTCAATGAAATTGTGGATTGCGATTAATAATCCTACAATAAATATTATCACAACATTATTTATTACAAAATCATTTGAAAGAAATACGCGTGCTTTCAATATGTCCAAATTCATATTTTTCAATGATACGAATAATTTTATGAAAAAAAATACTCCGAATATACCAAAAACGGCTGTAATTCCAGAAATAAAAGTTGTTGTATTTTCATACATATTTATCAACTCAATATATAAATTGTATACTCTACTACTTAAATGTAATTACTGATAGTATTTTAAAAATATTGCGCCCCTATGTGATAAATTTTCAATTGATATTGTATCAAGTCAACATGTCTTGTCGCTTCAAATTCCAATATTTGAAAAAAAGAACAGTGTAATTTATTTAATGAACAATGAATTTAAAAAAAAAAACATTGCTGGTTAAAATAAAAAAATCCATTCTAACCCGCTTTGTTTTATTTTTGTTAGTATATGTGTCATCCAACACACTTTTAATATCTTAAGTGTGTCCTATTGGGATTAATATCTTTTTGGTTTATGTTTGGGGTAGCATTCTCTGCAGTACACTGGTCTTTCAGGATCTGGTTTGAATGGTACTTCAGTTTCCTCACCACAGTCTGCACATTTTGCTTTATGCATATCTCGTGGACCGCTTGGTCTAAAACCGCCACTACCGCCGCCTCTTCCGCCACTGCTGCCGCCACGGAATCCACCACCGCCACCTCTTCTATCGTCACTCATATTTGTATCTCCTTTATTTTGTTCTGTTATGCAAATTTAAACCAAGGTTGCAATAGCGAATTTACGCATGACTTTTCAATCTTATTATATTATTAACCTATCTCCAACTCTCGATCTGGCTTAAAAAAACACAAACCCTGGATATGGGCAATTAAATCTCTTTTATGGTAATGTCCTCGATCGTAAAATCGTGAAACGCACCTATCGGAGGCCGAAGCATTTTGATCTTGTTGTCTATACAATAAATTTCCCTGATTATTAATTCAATTAACCTAAAATAAGCGCACATAAACGAGTTATCCTCGTTCGACATGTGTTTTTAATAAGTTAACTGTTTTTCAGTAATTACAATTTATTTGTATTTATACTCTTGCTCATTCAAGAACAATCAAAAAAACATCTAATTATATCCAAAAACATCAAGGTGCAACCCCAGCCACCCACAAACCCTCGGTTTCATCAAAGCCGCACATCAAATTCATATTCTGAATCGCCTGCCCGGATGCGCCTTTGACCAGATTGTCGATCGCAGATATTACAACAACACGTCTGCTATGCTCATCCACCTCAAAACCTATGTCACAGAAATTCGAGCCCCTGACCGCGCTAAGAGTTGGGATCCCATCTATCACACGAATGAACGGCTTATCCTTGTAGAAATCTGTGTATATGCGCTTAACCTCATCTGTCGAAAGCGTGGATCTTGTAAAAATATGCGCTGTAGTTAGTATTCCGCGAACCGATGGTATCACATGTGGTGTGAAACTGATATTCGTAAGTGAATTGTCCAGGCGGTTTAGTTCCTGGAATATCTCAGCGCGGTGGCGGTGTGTTGTTAACTTGTAAGGTTGAATGTTCTCGGCCATATTCGGATAATGTGAAGTAACGCTTGGGTTGACACCCGCACCTGAAATACCGGACTTCGAATCAAATATCGCAGCATCGACCAGACCCGCAGCCACAAGCGGTGCTGCCGAGAGGGTCGCACCTGTGGGGTAGCAGCCCGGATTTGAGACGAACATCTCATCCGCAACATCGGGGTGCAGTTCAACAAGACCAAATACCGCATCGATCGGATTTGTGTGCTTCATTCCGTACACCTGCTCAAACACGCTTGTCTTAAGCCGATAATCTGCACTCAGGTCAATGACCTTAACCTTATTATTGCCATCAAGTAACTGCGGCACAATATTCATCGAAGTCCCGTGCGGGACAGCAATGAACACAACATCGCAGCGTTCCTTTATCTCGTCAGGACTAAGGTCCTCGAAATCCATATCCAAAAATCCACGCAGGTGTGTATGCGTATCGCACACATCCTTACCTGCCAGACGCCTTGATGTCGCTGCCTCGATGTTGACATAAGGATGCCCAAGAAGCAGGCGCATCAGTTCCCCGCCTGTGTACCCTGAACCGCCAATAATTCCTACGTTTATAATTGTCATATTACTCATACAATTGTGTATAGTTCCAATATTAATTAAAGTTGTTATTAATCGATTTCGGATATATGGCGATTACTAACTCCTATCTAAAGGACGTTGATATTGATTAATATAAAAATATGTGTGGAACTGCTACAATAAATTCTTATCAATAGTATTAAATACCGCCTCACCTCATAAAAAAACAAGGGTGATACTTTGACCAGGTATAAATCAAACATAATTCGAATTTTAATATTAACATCTATTTTACTTGCAGCCACTTTATCAAGCGGATGTCTTCGAAGTTTTGAAGAAGAAAGTCAGATAAGAATTACGAACATGGATATTTCTACAAAAGAAGTAAAAAGTGCTTTTGTAGATATTAATGTCACAACCTATGCTGAGAACTATTACGGAGATCCGAGCAAGAACACATCGCTACTGCTGAAAGCATTCAGTACAAAAACCGGTTTGCTTGAGGTGCAGGCAGAGGATGATATCGGCATTATTGGCAAAGGTGACACTGTAACTATTACTCAAACGCTTAAATTACCAAAAGAAGGCGGATACAGGATCAGTGCTGTACTGTTTGAAGAAGACAAAAGAAAGAACACCGGAGAAATAACGATCTATAGTTTAGAAAACCTGCCGGCTGATGTTCAGGATATTGGTATTGAGGTCGCAGGCATGGATTTCCTTGTGCGCGAAGTCGATGGCAATAGAGTAGTGATACAAAGTGACATCTATCTTACAAATGAAGGTGCCGATACAAGTGGTGATTACCAGATGCTCATCAAGGCACGGGAAATGGATGCACGCCTGCTCGCTGATAAGGAATGGATGCAGACAGGTACGATCAAGCCCGAAACCACAGTGATAAGAAGTTTGAACCTGACAGTTCCAAATCAATATAACTACATTGTTGAAGTGTTGATCTGGAACAATGACACCATTGTCAAACGCGGGGAAGATTACGTGCAACTTAAGCCTCAAATGACGATTGCTGCAGGAACGCAAATTGATACGAAACACATTGAGACCAGTGATTTCGTCGTACCACAGGAGGTAATGGACGAATCCGGTTGGTATGATGGTATGCCGGTGGAAGAAGAACCTGGATTTGGGATATTGTTAGGCCTTGTCGCGATATTATCAGTAGTACTTATTCAAAGGAGGAGAGAGAAATGAACGATACAACCGCTACAAAACCTACACTTGATGAATATTTCAAAAGAGGAGTGTTCATCATTGCCATGCTACTGTTATTCGTAGCCACCTTTCAACTTTACTTTTCAATGGAAGATATAATCAGAACATGGCTTGAGTATGAATACATCTCAATTTTTAAGGCATTCTACAATCTTGGAGTACTGTTGATCTGTGTTTACTTGATCAAACTCTATATTGTTAAAAAATAGGAGTCTTTGACTCCTATCATTTTCTTTTTTAATATTATATAATTTATGCATGATTTGAAATCGGCCAATCAGCAACTGCAATCCGAATATACAGTTTTATATATCATCCAGAGCATTTTATTATTCAGAACATGAGTGTAAAGCCTGAATTACTTGCTCCTGCAGGAGATATGGAGTCATTGATAGCAGCTGTAGAGAACGGTGCCGATGCAGTATATCTTGGAGCAAATATATTCAGTGCCAGAGCGTTTGCCGGCAATTTTTCGGTTAATGGTATTGTGAATGCCATTGATTATGCACATCTGAGGGGAATCAAGGCATACATAACAGTAAATACCCTCATAAAAGACAGTGAAATGGAAAATGCCATCAATCTCCTTTATCACCTGAGCGAGTTCGGAGCTGATGCTGTAGTTATACAGGACATGGGACTTCTTTCAAAAATAAAAGAACTTTCTATTGATATTCCGATTCACGCAAGTACCCAGACAACTACACACAATCGCGGAGGAATAAAACTTCTCGAAGAAATGGGTGTTAAAAGGGCCGTACTTGCAAGGGAAATGTCACTTGATGACATAAGAGAGATAAAAAAGAATACTGACATTGAGATCGAGACTTTCATACACGGTGCCCTTTGTATATCATATTCAGGGCAGTGTCTCCTCAGCAGCATGATCGGAGGGCGAAGCGGGAATCGTGGTCATTGTGCCCAACCCTGCCGGAAAAAATACAAACTGCGTGAAAATGGAAATATAGTAAGAACAGATGGGGAATACCTGTTAAGTCCAAAGGACCTGAACACTACTGCGATACTGCCGCAACTGATCGATGCAGGTATTGATTCTTTCAAAATTGAAGGGCGCATGAAACGACCCGAATATGTTGCAGGTGTTGTCCAGATATATCGCCGCTTAATAGACAGGTATATAGAAGACCCATCCGGATATTTCGTCACAAAGGATGAATCGATGCATCTCGCACAACTTTTTAATCGTGGTTTTACATCTTCTTACTTTTTGGGAATGCCACGCACCGACCTGATGAGCCGCAAGAAACCATACAATCGCGGAATACCTATCGGTACTGCTATCGGATATGACCGACAATCCGGGCGCATACATGTGGATCTTAGCGAAGAACTCAACACAGGCGACGGGATAGGTATTGAAGATGGTGAAGTTGAAACGGGAGAAGTTGTCTATAACATGTATGAAGATGACAGGAAAATAAACCACGCTGATGCAGGCATGGTTGTCGAGATCCCTTCCGATACACAGGTACGCACAGGCAGTACCATATACAAAACACTTGACAAAACACTAATGGAATCGCTACAGAAAACATTCAGATCCACTGTTCCGATCCGAAAAGTTCCTGTTACCATCACAGCAAAAGCTGTTGCAGGAGAACCATTTGAACTTAATATAGAGGATATAGATTTCAACATGGTACATCTTAAGTCCAGGTATATGGTAGAGAAGGCTGTTAAAAGTCCTACTACCAAAGAGCAGATAACGCAACAGTTATCAAAACTCGGGAACACTGTTTTTGATATTTTTACCATTAATGTGAATGTTGATGACGATATATTCATCCCGATCAGCCAGTTAAACGATATTAGAAAAGATGCTGTGTCCCGTCTGGATAATACACGTGTGGCACAATGGAGACGTGTTCCGCATGCAGGGTATAATTCAATGATGTCATATCCGGCAGATGAGGATAGGGCAGATAAAAAACCTGTGCTTGCTGTTAGTGTGGATTCAATGAGGGATGTAAATAATGCGATTTCCGGCGGTGCGGATGTAGTATATCTTGACAGTGAATTCATCCAATACGAAGATAAAAAGGATATTGAAACTGTAACCGAAAAATTGCACAAGGCAGGACGAAAGATATATTTTGATACGCCAAGGATCGTCAAAGATAGCAAGATGAACCTGGTCAAGGATATATTCTATATGGCAAAAATGCTTGGTGCTGATGGGGTTGTGGTATCAAATTCAGGCACTTTTAAATATGCAAAGAAAATGGGACTTGAGATAATTCTGGATAGCCCTTTCAATGTGTTCAACAAAAGTTCGTTTGACCTTTGGACAAAAATGGGTGCAAAAATGGTAGTGCTCTCACCCGAATTGACACTTGATGAGATCTGGAAGATCGCGCCATTTGGTAACACTGAATGTATCGTACACGGACGGCTGGAACTTATGGAATCCGAACACTGCATTATTGGGGGAATGTATGAAGGTGCTTGTCCTGAGCCGTGTAAAGATAATGACTTTGAACTCGTGGATGAAAAAAAATACACATTCCCGATAAAGGTAGATTCTGATTGCAGGATGCATGTTTTTAATTCAAAAGTTTTATGCATGCTTGACGATATTCCAAAGATAATTGAAGCAGGTGTCTCAAGCATAAGGATCGATGCAAAGTCAATTGATGATGAAGATGTTGAAATGATTGTACGATCTTACAGGGATGCGATCGATGAGTGTTTTGAGAATGGTGGGGAGAGTTTTGCCACATGCAAAGAACTTACCAAAGAATCCACAAAAGGTCACTATTTCAGAGGCGTAACATGAAAGTTTTTCTATCGGGATCCATACGTGGCGGAAGGCAGATGCTTCCTACATATCAGCATATCTGTAAATTTTTGAGAAGCACGGGGGCAGATGTATTGAGTTGGCATGTAGCTGATCCGGAACTTGAAGGGAAGGAAGCAAAGATGAGCGAGAAGGAGATATATGACCTCGACATCGAATTGCTTAAAATGAGTGATTGTCTGGTCGCAGAGGTCACTGTTCCTTCAATAGGGGTTGGTTGTGAGATATACAGTGGGCTTGATATCGGTTTGCCTGTCCTGTGTATTCACAAACAGGGGGCGGATGTTTCGGCAATGTTGCTTGGAAATTCTGATAAAAACATTAGTGTTGAAAAATATACTGATTACGAGCAACTTGAAAATATTATTTTGGATTTCGTTCGTTCTGTCGAAAAAAGACAGTAATGGTTAAATACTACCGATTTTAATATTAATCTGATTACTATGATACAAATTCCAGAATTGTGGATCCTTTTGATTGCGATTATCGCAGCACTAGTCCTCTATAAACTGTTGAAAACCGTCAAAAAAATGATAATCAATGTCGTTGTCGGTCTTGTTATCCTTGTAGTAGGAAATATTGCACTTGGTCTTGGAATAGCATATAGTTGGATCGTGATACTAATATGTGCATTTTCGGGTGCATTCGGTGCGATACTGATCATACTACTGAAGTATCTTGGAATTGCTTTCTAACGCAATCGAGCAACACTTTTTACCATATGTCGGGGGTATAATTTCCCCCTGAATCTTTTTTGTGATCGAATATTTTCGAGTTCTATTATTTCAAAATCCTCTAGAAGAGATTCTACTTCTTCTGCCGTAAAATAATGGTATATAAGTCCGCTATTGCGCAGGAATGTGTGAGGTTCAACCTCCTCTCCGCCGTATCTCATATCCCCCACTCCGAACGCTTCAAAGAACAGGAAACCCCCCGGGGAGAGCACTCGCTTGAATTCGCTCATTGCCGCGTGCCTATTATCTGCAAAAAGATGCTGCAAGACCCCGTAACAAATGATGCCGTCAAAATAATCGTTATCAAAAGGAAGTTCGGTGATACTTGATACCAGATGTTCGCTATATTGCCCGCTTTTTTCAAGATATGTTTTAGAAGCCACAAGTGCTTTTTTGGAGATGTCAATTCCAACTGTCCGATACAGGCGAGATAGTGGAAGAAGATGCCGACCATTGCCGCATCCTGCATCAAGTACACGGCTGCCTTGTGGCAGGTGGTTGCGAATGGTTTTGATCGATCTTGGTCCACCCCATGTAACATGGTTGTATTCCTGTTCCCATGCGGACACTTGTGTTATTAGACTGGGGCGAGTTGTCATTTGCGGGCGCTATGGTTGATAGGTTGCTGCATCCTTGAAACGCTTGATAAGGAAATCATTTTCCAGGGATGAGAGGAACCAACCCGCTTTTGGACCGGACTGCTGCCCAAGAACTGCGATGTAAATTGCTTTGAACATGTCCTTTGGATCCACTTCCAATTCATCTGCCCCAATCCCGAGTGACTGTGCCATCATGGAATGCATATCGCTCTCCTTATCCTTTGAAGAGTACACAAGATTGTGATACTCCTCACCGCTAAGTTCTCCACTCTTATCAATGATATCCGAGTATGTACCAAGGAATGCCTTTTGTATGTCCGAGAGCGTGGCGGCATGAACAGGAACATCATTTTGCACGCTGAATTTTGCCATCGCAGGTGCATACATTTCAAGCCAGTTGCCTACATTCCCTATGAGTTCCAGGATACACTTTTCGTTGTCGATGTTATAGCCTGCACGCGCCACAATTTTCATGATCCTGTCAATTTCCCCGCGTGCAGCCTGATAGATCGTGATCATGTGCTTGAACGGAATATCCGTGTGGCAGATCCCGCTTGCGTGGGAAAGCCTGACAACAGTGTTATCATATTCTGTAGGTTCATTCTTATAGTGTAATCTCTCATACTCATCAACAAGTGTAAGAAGAGGGAGTGCGGGGTCGAACTGGATATGTTTTTCTGGCTTTGTCCTGATGATGAGATAACGTAACACCTCAGGAGGTACTACTTTTAGCATATCGGATATTGAAACCACCACGCCTGAAGAGGATGACATTGCACCTTTATTCCCGAGCATTATCCATTCGTACACGATCGGATGGGGTGCTTCGTAGCCGTATATTTCTTTGGAGATCCTCTTTCCGGTGTCATACGAGCCACCTCTGGATGCATGGTCTTTACCGAACGGCTCGACTGTAATGCCTAAAATACCCCATCTTGCAGGCCAGTCCACACGCCATGTGAGTTTTCCGCCGCCCGTCATCGATACCGTGCCTGAATTACCACATGAGCAGGTATAATCCACAGTCTCAGTATCTGCATCGAATCCGGTCACCTTTGTGGTGTTTATTTTACCACACTCACTGCATATCGGATTGAATGGGCTCCAATCATCTGCTGTCGTTTTGTGGGTCACCTCATCAATGATAGTGGCGATCTCGTCGCGTTTTATAAGGGCTGTCTTTATTGCTTCTGTGTATGCACCGCTCTTGTAGAGTTCATCGGCAAGATAGACTTTCGGATGAATGCCTAACTTTCCTAGTGCCACAAGGAAAGGCTTCAGGAAATGATCTGCGTAGTTCTTGCATTCGCCGCAAGGACATGGTACTTCTGAAAGTGGTTTTCCGACATGTTCTGCATAACTTTCAGGCAGGAACGGGTAAACTTTTCGAAGCGGGTCAAAGGTGTCTGCTATGTATATCAGTTCAGCGTCTGCGCCTTTGTCAATCAGTGTACGAAAGGCTGCATCGGCAGTTACGACTTCCCGCATGTTGCCTATGTGAATGTGACCGGAGGGGGTAATGCCGGTTGCTACAAGGTGCTTGTTTCCAAGTTGTAGTGCCTCGTCTGCAACAACATTTGCCCAGTGTGTGATTTGTGCCATTGTTTTCACCAAAATTATATGATTAGAATATGTTAGTTTTAGGACTTAAATTGCTGATACAATATTATAACCTTTGGTTAGCATCGAAGTTGGCATGACCCGATACAAATAATTAATCGCAGAGGACGCGTAGTTATCAATATCTATATTCTATATTTTATATTCTCTGCGCTCTCCGCGACCTGCACACCTTATGGGTGTCCTCTGCGGTGAAAAATTATTCCATTCACACTGGAATTATTATATTTTGGAACTGCTCCTTCACGCCACAACTTTTATATCTACGGATATATAGTAACAACTCAATTAATACATAAATCGCGAAAGTCTTTTTAAACTTAAAGTAGTGTAAGGTGCAAATGGGCGTACAGGAAGATATAAAAGAAGTTGAAGATGAGATCCGTAAGACATCTTACAATAAGGCGACTTCACATCACATCGGTAAATTGAAGGCAAAACTTGCACGTCTACGTGACGATATCGAGAAAAAGGCTTCATCCAAATCAGGAGGCGAGGGTTATTCAGTCAAGAAATCTGGCGATGCGACAGTGGCACTTGTGGGATTCCCTTCTGTGGGCAAGTCTACGCTACTTAACAAGTTAACAGGCGCAAATTCCGAAGTGGGAGCGTATGATTTCACTACACTGGATGTAATTCCGGGTGTACTTGAATATAAAGGTGCCACCATACAGATACTGGATGTGCCGGGGATGGTCAGGGGTGCAGCATCGGGGCGCGGTCGCGGAAGGGAAGTTATTTCGGTTGTCAGGAGTTCCAATCTCATTCTTTTTATTCTGGATGTTTTCCAGACTAATCATTACGAAGTTCTGCTGGATGAACTTTATTCTGCAGGTATACGTGTGGATCAGGAACCACCGGATATTACGATTGTGAGGCAGGATCGGGGAGGCATCATTATCAGCAAGACGCTACAACTTGATATATCCGATAAATTGATCATAGCGGTCTTGAACGAGTACCGCATCCACAATGCGCATGTGCTTATCAGGGAGAATATTACGGTTGATCAGTTGATCGATGCTGTTCTTGATAACAGGGTATATGTGGATTCCATTCAGGTTATCAATAAGGTTGATATGGCAGATGAGATCCTTATCGAGGACTCGATGGCAAATTTCCCGGATTCAATTTTGATATCTGCGGATAAGGAGAAGAACCTTGGTGCCGTAAAAGAGGCGATATTCGAGACGCTCAGTTTCATAAGGATATATATGAAACCACAAGGTGAACCGGCTGATATGGATGAACCTATGATCGTTGTGAACGGCACTACTGTAGGTGATATCTGTGATAAACTACATCGAGATTTCAGGAGAAAGTTCAGGTATTCACAAATCTGGGGCACTTCTGCAAAACACCCCGGACAAAGAGCCGGACTCGATCATTATTTACATGACAGGGATATTTTAACGCTTATTATTCAGAAATGATGGGTTTGCTTTGCACGAGAAAACGCTCACTTTGTTCGCGTTATCTCGGAGTATATAATTTTACAAATTGTGTACAGCAAGAAATAAGTATTAGTATGCCTGTATTTCGCTCAATCTTGCAGTCCCGTAGGGTAGTGGTCAATCCTTCAGGCCTTTGGAGCCTGAGACGGCGGTTCGAATCCGCCCGGGACTATCTTTTCTTTTTAGTTAACTCTATGAGTATTTTGCATATTGCAGCAAGACTCATTCATCGGATAACCATCTCAATAATCATTTCAAAAAATCTCCTTTTTTAACCATCCACCTTATGCGCCAAACCTTAATCTGATTAAAAGATTGTAGAAATTTGCAAAGAAGCATCTGATAAATAATACATATCACGAAGATTACATTCAATTTGTCAATGCAACTGATAGTTTCTTCAATAATTTAAATGAATATCATCAAGAATTATCCAGTTTTTTTACACAAAAATTCCAAATTATACATGAGGAGTGGTATATATTTGTGTAATATAAATCTGTTTTATCATTGAAGTGTCCAAAAAAATCGGAGAATTGAAAATTGAACTGTACGCAAAATTCATATGGTTGAAAATGGTTCAGAGAATGTAACATATATTTTTGAATGCCAACACCAAGCACCAGATTACTTTCACTCCGCTTGGAAGTAGATTATATACAATTACATCATATTAAGTGCAACAACAATACGACTTTCAACCCACCTCTATCGGTATAACTATGCACAAAACACTCCAGAAATATTTTGGTTATACGCTTTTTCGTCCGCTTCAGGAGGATATCATCAATGATGTCCTCAGCGGAAAGGACACATTTGTGCTGATGCCGACAGGCGGGGGGAAATCGCTTTGTTTCCAGTTACCTGCGCTTTTGATGGATGGAATGACAATTGTCGTCTCTCCCCTCATTTCTTTGATGAAGGATCAGGTTGACAGCCTTGTGGCAAATGGTATTGAGGCTGTATATCTCAACAGTACGTTAAGTTATAGCGAGATAAAGGGTATCAAGGCATCCATAGTTGCCAATAGGGTGAAGATACTCTATGTCGCACCTGAGCGGCTTATGATGACGGAGACTCTTGGTCTGCTCAAGAGTGTGAATGTTAGTTTGTTTGCAATTGACGAAGCCCATTGTATCTCTGAATGGGGGCATGATTTTCGACCTGAATATCGAAAACTCAAGACACTCCGGGGCAAATTCCCATCCGTACCGATCATCGCACTGACTGCGACTGCAACACCAAAGGTACGTAATGATATTGTTTCAGAGTTGAAATTCAAGGGGCATAATACATATGTGGCAAGTTTTGACCGCAAGAACCTATTCTATCGGATAAAACCAAAAAATGATACTTATGGTCATTTGCTTCAATATTTGAGGGAAACCAGAGGCAAAAGCGGCATCATCTATTGCCAGAGCCGCAAGACTGTGGATACGCTGTCAAAGAAACTAAAAAAAGCAGGTTTCAGTTCTCTTCCATACCATGCAGGGCTGACCGATAAAGTCCGCACAAAGAATCAGGAGATGTTCATAAAAGACGATGTCCAGATAATCGTGGCAACCGTTGCTTTTGGGATGGGGATCGACAAACCCAACGTGCGTTTTGTCGTCCACTATGACCTGCCAAAGAACCTTGAGAGTTACTACCAAGAAACCGGCAGGGGTGGCCGGGACGGTCTTGAATGTGATTGCATCCTGTTCTTTGGTCATGGCGACCGCTACAAGATCGAATATTTCATAAACAAAATGGGAAAAAAACAGGAGCGCGACATCGCGCTTGTCCAGTTGCGCGAAATGATAGACTACTGTGAAGCAAACTCATGCCGCCGAAAAGTATTGCTCAAATATTTCGGGGAAGAAGTTGAGGAAGACAATTGTGGAAACTGCGATGTATGTCTTGAGCCAAAGGAGATGTTCGACGGAACGGAAGCCGCAAAGAAACTGCTGTTGTGTGTAGAAGATCTTGATCAGAGATTTGGAATGACCCACGTAATCGATGTGCTGGTTGGTGCAAAAACCAAAAAGATCATTAACAGCCGTCATTCCATGTTGAAAAGTTATAGTGCGGGTCGCGAATATTCTAAATCCCAGTGGCAATCAATTGCGCGGGAGTTGGTGCGGCTTGAAGTGCTGGGTGTTGAAGGTACAAAATATCCATTGTTGAAATTAAATCCAAAGAGCATGGCGGTCTTAGGCGACAGTGAATTCGTACAGATCACAAAACCTGCGGATGAGGTGAAAATCTCGGTAAAGGGAAGCTGTGCCGCTACTACAAAGACATCTAAATCAAAGTCACTATCTCGGGCTGCGTCAAAGTCTACGCCGAAGGCTAAGACAAAATCAAGTTCCAAGTCAAAATCAACAGCCACAAAAACGATAAATGCTACAGATTCAGAATTGTTCGAAAGGCTAAGGGTACTTCGAAAAACGCTGGCAAATCGTGCAAATTTGCCCCCCTACATAATTTTTGCAGACACAAGCCTGCGGCAAATGGCTGCGAAACGCCCAACCACAGCGCAGGATTTTTTGGAAATAACAGGTGTCGCTGAGCATAAACTGGAAAAATACGGGGGTACGTTCCTCGCAGAGATCGCAGATTTCTGTGACAATGATGAGAAACCAACACAATCGAACGACCAAACCAAACCAAAATCAGAAAAACCGGTAAAGCGTCCTCCAAAGATTTCAGAGATTTTAAAAAATCGTGCAGTGAATCCTGATGTCCTGTCCTCATCTGTGATAGAAACTCTTGAGCTTTACAAACAGCACATGTCAGTCGAAGAGATCGCACATATACGAAACCTGACCCAAAGCACAATTGCCGAGCACATGGAAATTCTGGTTCAGTCTAAAAGAATCGATTCTATCGATCACATGGTCGATCCGGATAAAAAGTGCATTATAGAGAATGCAATAAACGATGTTGGGGATAAGTTCCTATCGCGTATAAAAGCGAAACTCGGTGACGATTATTCCTATGGCGAGATAAAACTGGTAAGGGCAGCAATGATGTGTGAGTAAATGATTCTAAAAATATATGGAAAACAATGCGACCACCACGCGCAGCGTGGCACCTCTCCTGCAACACGAAGATGAAATACATTACGGTTTTCAAGCGTAGGCGTATTTGCTATTCTGAGAATTTTATATTTAAGCTATGGGGTTGAACTATGGTTTTGGGCAATTGGTTTGGTAATGATGGAATACGCTGCCTACGGCGAAGGCTGTTGCTACGGTTTTTGAACAAACCTATCGGTCATTTTAGAGTTTGAAAATACTATCAATAACATTTCAAACGTCAGTTAATGTTGCTACAACATTACTCGCAAGTGCCACTCAAAAGATGTTTCTTGCCGCGTCCACGTTGATCTCCAACTCTGATCGGTGAAACTTTGGCTTCTTCATCCTGTGATGATTTCTCTTCTTTGGTTTTTTTACTACTTTCAGTATCATCTGTCACTAACTCACCCCTAATTTAGGGTTGGCACTATACCTTCATTAAACTTTCCGCTACTTAAAACACAAAGAATCTACATGACCAGATACTTCAGTGTGAAATAAAATATCAGATCGCCAAAAACAACTGCCGTAATAAATCCTGCTGTTATTGGTATCATGAACGGCAATCCGGGTGTGATCCAGACCTTCTCATCAATGAAACCTTTTTCCACATATTCTTCAAGTTCATGGACAACATCATTATCCAGTTCAGTGCCCCCCCTGGTAAAGTGCGACACAACTCCTTTATCTGTGCGCTCATACACATCCATCAATCGTATGTGTCTGTCCTTCAGGTCAAAGACTTTGGATTTGTATCCCACAAACATATATCCAAGTTTTTTGGGCATTTCACGGATCGGCACGTGTGCCAGATTATAGAGAAACAATCCTATTGGTACGATGATCGTCAAAAGAACGGAATTGCTAAAAACACTGAATGCGAACAGGTTGATCAGTGGTATTCCCTGAAGCGGCAGGATCTGGTCGAAAATATGGATCACCGGAAATACAGGGAAAATGATGGATATCACCATCATAATCTTTGCATCTGCGCCACCGAATGCGTTTAACTGGAACAGGATGTAAACAAATCCAAATATGAATGCAAATGACAGTACCATGTGGACAAAGTATGGGAAACCACAGGTCAGGAGGTCATAAATGATAAAAGGCAGTCCTGCGGCAAGCATTACAGGCCACACGGTGTTGGATACGCGCCGTGTCTTTATGTCAGAGTAGCATGAATACAGCAGGAAAGGCATGCATACGAGCACTTTAAGTAATTCCAGCATCTAGCGTTTCTCCCATTTTTCAAGTTTCATAATTTCGGATAATGTACGCCCTTTTCGTATCTCATCATAAAGGCGTCTTTCAGTCTTTTCGACCTCTTTAGCACGGCGTGCGATCTCATAAGCGCGCTCCTTTGGCACTACTACCACACCGTTGTCATCGCCAACAATATAATCTCCCGGTTTGACTGTCTGCGCACCGCAGACAATCTCCGCATTGATCTCACCGAATCCTTTTGGCTCACCTGCATTTGGTACACATCTGCTTGCAAAAACAGGAAGGTCAAGTTGCTCGATCTCATCAATGTCGCGCACAGCTCCGTCGATCACAACACCTGCGATCCCCTTATTAAGACAACTGAGAGTTGCCAGCCCGCCCCATGGTGCTACATGGTCGCTGCCATTGTATATCACAAGCACCTCACCCGGATCTGCAACATCTATAGCCTCAACAGGCTTTGCCCAGTCACCTGCAAACGTCTGCACAGTAACCGCCTTGCCAACCATTTTCTTTCCTTTAACCATGGAACGAATATTTTGCATCGCACCTTTGCGGTGCATCGCATCCGAGATATTTGGTGTTGAGACACTCATCAGGAGTTGATGGATCTCTTCATCAAGTGATGGTTTTGATATCGCAGTACCTGAAGGCGCATCCACACTTTCACGGATCTCACGTGCTGATCCGGCCACATTATCTGACCTGGTGATGTTTCCCCCAACAATGACAATGTCTGCACCGGATCGCACGGCCTGCGCACTGCTTGTGGCATCCAGACCACCTGCAACTGCAACCGGTATATTTACTTTTGAGGAAACTTCTTTGAGAATATCCATCGGGTCTTTTCCCATCATCTGCTGGTCGATTCCCACATGTACATTGATAAAATCGATACCCAATTTTTCAAGTTCTTGCGCGCGTGTGACTGGCTCGTCTGTAGATATCAGGTCAGCCATTAATTTCACACCATACTTGCATGCAGCCCGCACAGAATCAAGGATCGTGGCATCATCTGCGCTTCCAAGCAGAATAACAATATCAGCCCCAGCTTTTGCCGCCATCTCGACTTCCATGGCACCTGTATCCACAGTTTTCATGTCAGCAAGTATTGTACGATCCGGGAATGCTTCCTTGAGTTTCCTGACGGCATCCATACCTTCGCTCTTGATCAGTGGTGTGCCTGCCTCTATCCAGTCAACACCGCCGATGGCAGCTTCTTTTGCTATCTGCACGGCACGGTCAATTTCCAGAAGGTCAAGTGCGACCTGAATGATGGGTTTTATAAGATCACCTTAGTTTGATATATGTACATTTAGTGTTTTTTATGTATATAATCACCTGAATACCTATAAGTTTAATCTAATCTAATCTAATCCAATCAAGTCCAATCCAATCAAGTCCAATACAATGTGCAAAACTATATGTTCACATCTGTATAACACAATATAGAGTAAATATGTCAGATGATGAGTTAATAACCAAACGCGAGCACAAGAAATTATTAAACAGCCTTCACAAATACCTTTTCTGGGTGGGAGAGCAGATACCTGAAATGGTTGATATTGACGGGGAGCAGGTACGTCTACATGAGTTCATATGGGAAATGATCAACAAACCATGTCTTTCAGATGGGGACAAAAAACAGATAGACCATTGTATAGCGCACATTTCCAAAAAGGAAAAAGAATACGAAAAAAATCTGGAAGAATCAGATCTTACTCGTGAGGATGCCGAAAAGTTGTTTGATCTGACTGCCGGACTGCTGCGTGCAATTATGGATCTGAAAGAATTAGAGGAATCTCCGAAAAAGAAATTGTCAAGAAAGTTTCATGATGATGTGAAAAAACGCAAGATCGATGATGCTAAAAAGCTTGTTACGTTTTTGGACAATATCAGGTAAAATTGGATCTGACCAATGCCGCACGTTTGAAAAACGGATTGTATTTAATGGTCTTGATGCAGGAAAGTGTCGGACTGAGTGTGATCACGCAGTTATTCTAATATGTGTGGCACTTTTCATCTGCAATATTCTATGGTAAATTCAACACCAAGATTAATGACAATATGCATTTGTGATATATTGCTGCACCATCCTGTGCGTATTGAAAAAAGATGCATTCAGTGCTATACTGCTACGCACCATATTCATCCATTTCGGCCGGTCATTATAGAACATCGGCACAATCTCATTTTCAAGTTTCTTGTACAAATCATCAGCATCCACAGCATCATCTGCTTCAATCTCTGTTTCTATATCTGTGGGTTTTGGACCGACCCCCCATCCAGTGACATTTGCAATGTGCCCTTCCAGCCACCAGCCATCAAAAACGCTCAGGTTGAGGACACCGTTGTGGCATGCCTTCATGCCGCTTGTACCTGATGCTTCATGTGGTCGTCTGGGGGTGTTCAACCAGATATCTACGCCTGAGGTCATTACCTTGGCAATATCCATATCATAATTAGCAAGATAGGCTATCTTGATATCGCCACCTAATTCGTTGATATTCTCATGGATCTGCCGAATCATATCCTTGCCTCCCCAATCACTCGGATGCGCCTTGCCTGCAAGGACAATTTGTATCTTCCCAATATTGCGGCTGATATTTCTTAGCCTTTCTACATCACGAAACAGCAGATCAGGACGTTTATATGCTGTGAAACGCCGCGCAAATCCTATTGTCAATACATGTTGATCCATGCCGGCATTTGTCTGGGCATTGACCTCATCAATCAATGTTTTTTTCGCTTCCATGTGAGCATCCCATATCCTGCGCCTTGGTATGCTGAGGGCATATCGTAGCGTGAATGGATCTTTTTTCCAGCCCGGTATAAACTCATCGTACAGTTTTTTAAGTGGACCTGAAACCCAGGTTGGAGAATGTACGCCGTTTGTGATAGAATCAATGCTATATTCAGGGAACATACTTCTTGAGACTTCGGAATGTTTCTTTGCCACACCGTTAACAAAATAACTCATGCGCAGTGCCAGCAGGGTCATATTCAGCTTACCATCTGAATATATGTCCTCATCTATGCCAAAACGTGAGATATCACCATACATGCTGTGCACGATATCCTGTGTGAATTTATCATGCCCTGCCGGAACTGGCGTATGTGTAGTGAATACACATCTCCTTCTAATAGCATCCAGGTCATAACTGGTCTTGTTATTCTCAACTTTATCATTTTCCATCAATTCAAGGGTCAACAGAGCTGCATGTCCTTCATTCATGTGATACTTGCGTATTTTTGTATGCCCAAACTCTTTTAGTATTTTTGCTCCGGCTATACCCAGCACCATCTCCTGTGCGAAGCGATACTGCAAATCTCCGCCATAGAGGTAGCTTGTGATATACCTATCATAATCGTAGTTTTCTTTCAGGTTCGTATCAAGAAGATAAACAGGTACCTTGCCACCAGTGATTCCTGTCACCGTATACTCCCATACCTGCACGACAACGTCCCTACCCGCTATCTGTATACTTGTTTTTGCAGGCAAAAGTTTCAGGAAATCGTCCTTGTTCCACCGGACAGGCCATTCTGTCTGGTTACCAGCATTATCAAGTTTCTGGAAAAAATAACCATATTCATTGAGCAGCGTAATTCCAACTATCGGCACGCCAAGATCAGCACATGACTTTATAGTGTCGCCCGCCAGTATTCCAAGTCCGCCACTGTATGTCGGAAGATGAGACTCAAAACCCATTTCCATTGAAAAGTATGCAATTATCCTGTCTTCTTTATTGATCTCTTTACTGTATCGCTGCATATTATCATCCTTGACCCATTTGTACTTCTTTATGTATGAGACATTTATAATATTTATATTATATTATAATATTGATTCTTACATTGAACAGTCTCCATATCATGTAGGGCGAGCCCGGTGATTGTCGCAAATTATCCTCAGATAAACAACCTCTTCATATGTCATTGGTTAAGCCCACAATTCACTCGTAAAACTTTATTTAACATGTGAATCTAACGCCTGAATAGAATATACATTTATTCATTGGTAATTTTGAAAAAAAAATATTACGCCTTAACAAAAGGTAAAATTCTCAGAACAATAGTATTATGGTCAAATGGATGATGGTTTAGTAAATATTATATCTCATGCAATTCTTTTATCAGTTTGATGACGTTCAAAGACCTAAACATCATATCAATGAAAGACTTTTCACGTGATACTATCGATCATATACTCAACACCGCTGAAAAACTTGAACCGGTTGCACGGGGTTTGGAAAAATCTGATCTTCTTGATGGAAAGGTATTGTCACTTCTATTCTTTGAACCAAGTACAAGGACACGCATGTCATTTGAGACTGCGATGATCCGACTTGGTGGAAGAGTGTTGAATCTTGGTTCTGTTGAGGCAAGTTCTATCGCAAAAGGAGAATCACTGGCTGACACGATCCGTGTGGTCGAAGGATATTCCGACGCAATCGTCCTGAGGCATCCAAAAGAAGGTTCTGCACAAATGGCTTCAGAACTTGTATCTGTACCTATTATCAATGCCGGAGATGGTGCTGGACATCATCCGACACAGACATTCCTTGATCTATACACGATAAGACAGGAAAGTCATCTTGATGGTGTGAAGATCGCAATTGCCGGGGACCTAAAATATGGCAGGACGGTGCACTCACTGTGTTATGCCCTGTCGCTTTATGGTGCAGAGATCACACTGGTATCTCCAAAAGAATTGCGTCTGCCTGACGAGATAATTTATGACCTCAAAAAGCGCAATATCAAAGTGACACAAACCGATTCGATCGAAGAAGCGATACGCAATATAGAAGTGTTGTATGTCACAAGGATCCAAAAAGAGCGTTTTCCAGACCCTGCAGAATACAACAAGGTAGCAAGTAATTTGCTGATCACACCGCAACTTCTTGAAAAGGCTGACCCCAAACTTAAGATCATGCATCCATTGCCAAGGATCAATGAGATCGACCCGCGTGTGGATGATACTGACCATGCCTGTTATTTCAACCAGTCTTTCTACGGCGTACCTGTTCGAATGGCATTGCTCGCACTTGTTATGGGGGTACTTGAATGACGCCAAACAAAAGTCCAACTCAAAAACGTGAACTGAGGGTTCGGCCGATCGAGAATGGAACTGTGATAGATCATATCAAGGCGGGCCAGTCACTCAACGTTCTGCGGATACTTGGGATACCAGATTCGTCTGAAGATGTTGTCAGTGTTGTCATAAATGCATCAGGTGAACATGGAAAGAAAGATGTTGTTAAGATCGAGAACCGTGAGTTGAACGTGCGTGAGGTTGACAAGATCACATTAATCGCACCAAATGCGGTAATTAACATAATACGCCATTTTGATGTTTTTGAGAAAAAGCACGTCGTGATACCACAAAACATTGAAGGCGTAGTTCGTTGTATCAATCCAAATTGTATCTCAAACAGCAGTGAACCGGTGACATCGAAATTTACGGTGACATCAGCCAAGGGGAAGATCGTGCTCCAGTGCAAGTATTGTGAGCGCGTGATCACTGAAAATATTGCTGATCGTCTGTTATAGACCGAATCTGTTTTTTGTCAAAGATAATGTTAAAATTAGTAAGCAATAAGGGATCTTATCTCAAAATCCCAGAATATCATCCATTGTATAAATTCCAGGCTCTTTACCGCATACCCATGCAGCCGCTTTTACCGCACCGCCTGCAAATGCCTGCCTTGAGTGCGCCTGGTGTTTGATCTCGATACGCTCGCCGTCCCCTGCGAACAATACAGTATGGTCACCCACGATGTCGCCACCACGAACTGCGTGAATCCCGATCTCCTTGCCGCGTGGTGCAAGACCATTTCGCCCGTACACGTATTCCTTGCCGCCAAGTGCTTCGCTGATAACATCTGCCACTTTTTTGGCAGTGCCGCTTGGAGCGTCTTTTTTCTGGTTGTGATGGGCTTCAATAATCTCTATGTCATAATCGGAAAGTGCTCTTGCTGCTTCTTTCAATATGTTGAAAAACACACTGACACCAACGGAATAATTTGGTGATATAACTGCTGCAACATTATTGTTCAAGATCGCATTGTCGATAACAGCCCTTTGCTGCTCAGTGAATCCTGTTGTGCCGATAATAAGGTTCACGCCACATTCTGCTGCTGCCGGTGCATTGATGACTGTCGCAGGTGCAATTGTAAAATCAATAAGAACATCCGTATTTGTTTTGGTAAGAACCGTTTTAATGTCATTTGCATCTGATATCGCAACACCAAGTGCACCAACATGTGCTATCTCTCCGGCATCCTTGCCGATATTGTTAATATCAAAAGCAGCCGAAAGTTGCATATTGTCGGTCTTTACGATATTCTCGATGATCATACCGCCCATGCGACCGCATGCACCTGTTACTGCCACATTGATATTGTCATTAATCATTTAACGCACCTATATTTTTTAGCGCATCTATGAGTATGCGTTCATTTTCACTACTAATTGGTGCAAGTGGAAGTCTTAAGTGTCCGCTCGCAAGCCCGATCAATTCTGCTGCACGTTTTACAGGTATAGGATTTGTCTCATTGAATAGAGCACGTATAAGCGGTGCAAGTTCATAATGGATATTTCTTGCTGTTTTAATGTCGTAATTCTTTGCAGCATTATAGAGGTCCACCATCTTTTGAGGGACAATGTTAGCAACAACCGATATCACGGCGCTGCCACCAAGTGTGAGTATTGGGAGGGTTAGTCCGTCGTCACCTGAAATGACAGAAAAGTCCTCATCAGCCGTATTCTCGATGATCCTGGTAATTTTGTCGAGATTCCCACTCGCTTCCTTGATGCCAACGATGTTGTCTACTTTTGAAAGTTCTAATATAACTTCAAGAGGCATATCCTGACTCGTGCGGGTGGGGACGTTGTATAAAAGTATAGGAATGTCTACCGACTCGGCAATTATTTTAAAATGCTTTATCAGTCCTGCATTGTTTGGCTTGTTATAATACGGGGATATGAGAAGCGCTCCATCCACTCCTGCATCATCTGCATATTTCGTAAGCTCTATCGCTTCTGCAGTATTATTTGAACCCGTGCCGACCAAAACAGGAACATTTGCACAATCAACTGAAATATCGATCAGTTGCTCATGCTCGGCTGTAGAAAGAGTTGCTGATTCACCTGTTGTACCACAGGCTACAATGCCTGAGATGCCGCCGATCTCGACAAAACTGACATTTTCCTGGAATCCGTTTTTGTCAATAGAGTTATCTTTACTAAAAGGAGTGATAAGCGCCGGCAAAACTCCTTCGAACATAATATCCCTTCCTTAAAGGATTATTCCGGGCGAACGTGTGTTAACTTTCGTGTGACATAGCCTGCTACACGATTTCTAATAACCTTGCTTTGAATATCGGTGTATTTTGTGACAAGAGGCTTGTTCGCATCGAAATCTCCTGTGAATATACCCTCATATTTCTCTAATAAGCGAAATGATATGTTCTTGATATTTTTCTGTCTAATATTTCCCATGTATTGATCTCCGAATTTAAGTTTAAGTTAAGTTTAAGTTAAGTTTAAGTTAAGTTTAAGTTAAGTTTAAGTTAAGTTAAGTTTAAGTTAAGTTTAAGTTAAGTTTAAGTTAAGTTTAAATTTATCTGATAATTTAATTATGATTATATTGATAACCGCCTAATTGATAACCTTTCCATTTATACCTTTTGGATTATATGATCATTTGTTAGCTCGATGTCACGTTTAATCTTGCTTTATATCTGAACCATGGTAGTCCGTTTTCCCAAACAATCGGTCAATTGTAACCGCATCCCTGAATACATCCTCCCTGATGCCTTTGCGGTTTATGTAAAGACCTATAAGAACAATGAGCAGACCAATATTTGCGTTGGCACCTACAATGAATGTACCAAGCAGTACCACAGTTGATGCCACCAGTCCCCTCATCGCTCCTTTCCTGTATGAAGCAAGGTGCGTACGCTTGAATATACGTATGTCGCGCAGGGTAAGGAATAGGACAACCACGTATGCTGCTATGGCTAGTTGTGGATACATTTTTTATCACGCTTTTATTTTATTCTGTTTTTGTATAACATAGAAAATAAATTATGTAAAAAAATAGATATAATGAGGCAGGACTGGAACTATACCAATTCCACCTTGCATCTAATTAACAGTTATTATTCGTCGTAGTATCCGATCTCTTCTTTCGTCAAGTAGCATGCAGGGTCGTCTGCCCATACATTGTCGTAAATGGCTTCTGCCCGGACACGGAAGTTTCCGTTACAAATATCGAACCATTTGCATTTCGCACATCGGTCTGCATTTGCCAGGATAAGCGGTTTGCGGTTCTTAAGACCGGCCATCAGTTCATCGCTTGTATCGGTCCAGATCTCACTGAATTTCCTATCCTTTACATTTCCAAATGAATGATGCCTCCAGAACTGGTCAGCGTGTACGGAACCGTCCCATGAAACACAACCAATACCGATGCCAGTAGAATTGCCCTGATTCATCATAAGCAGGTCATACACGTCCTTGGCACGTTCTGGATTCTCTTTCAACAGACGCAGGTAGACGTATGGTCCATCGCAGTGATTGTCCACGGTCAAAACCTCAACAGGCATGCCCTTGTCATGCAGTGCTTTTGTCCGGTCCATAATAAGATCAAGCGCCGCACGGCTCTCTTCATGTGTCAGGTCATCTTCCACCAGTTTTATGCCGCGTCCTGCGTACACAAGATGGTAGAAACAAACACGAGGAATTCCTTCCTCTTCAATAAGATCGAATATGGCCGGAATATCAGCCACATTCTTCTTGTTAATGGTAAAACGAAGTCCCACTTTGATGTCTTCCTTTCTGCAGTTGCGAAGCCCATCCATTGCCGCATCGAACGCGCCCGGCATGCCCCTGAACTTGTCATTTGTCTCTTTTATACCATCAAGTGATATACCAACATAGGACAAGCCGATCTTCTTCAGCACCTTTGCCATCTTCTCATCGATCAGCGTACCGTTCGTTGAGATCACAGCGCGCATTCCCCTGGACTTTGCATATTCTGCAAGTTGTGGAAGATCCTTTCGCATAGTAGGTTCCCCGCCAGAGAAAAGGATTACAGGTGAGCCGAATTCAGCAAGGTCATCGATCAGTTCTTTGCCCTGCTCTGTGGTCAGTTCATCAGTATACTCGATGTCTTTGGACTGGGCATAACAGTGCACGCATTTGAGATTACAGCGTCTTCCCATATTCCAGACCACTACAGGTTTTTTATCTTTTGAGAACTGTAAAAGATGCGAAGGCAATTTATTGGAATCACGCTCATACCTCAAAGCATCTGATGGTTCCACAGTTCCACAATAAAGTTTTGAAATTCCGATCATCGTTATTCTCCAACTATGATTTATAATATCATTCAAGTTTATTTAAATTAATCTAAACCAATATGAGTTAATTTAAATTCATGAGTAGTCCTCGTTTTTCATCAAATTCGATCTCAATCGAAGATGTATCTTCGAACAAAGCTTTGTCTACATGTATTGTCACACCGCCTCTTTCATAAGTGATATCACCTGCAAGTTCTTTTTCAACAGGTGTTATCTCAATACGCGAACAGCAACCGCCCCCGCTTACAAATATACGCATCGCATCGGCATTTTCATCTATCAAACGTTGCTGCAGATGTGCAATCGCTTTGTCATCAATTATAAGGTCAAGATTAAATTTAAGGTCAATATCATTCAATTTTTATCACCAAATAAATGTTATTTATATAAAAGTCAATTTGTAATATATTCCTTTACTTTATTGACAAGTGCTTCAAATATATATCTGTCTGGTATAACCCCTACTTCGACTCCATAACTATTCAATGTATCTGCTGTAGGAATGCCTATCGCTGCAACGATGGAATCGTTCAATACATTTACGATCTGCTCACTGACACCCATTGTATCTGCATTTGCAAAGAAATTACGCACCATCATGGAACTTGTAAATGCAAAGACCGTAATCTTTCCCGAAATCGTAAGTTCGATAAGCCCCTTCTGTTCATCCCCATCCAGCATCCCAAGGGTGTAAACCTGCGTCTCGAACACCGATGCGCCACATTTTTCAAGTCCCGATATCAGGATCGGTGCACCATAAGAACTTCGTGCAATGTCAATTGTCTTACCTCTGACGTCAGAGCACAGGTATTCTACAAGTCCGTCTGAACTGTAAACATCAGGCATGTCGGAGTCGTCAATTCCAAGTTTTTGAAGTGCCTTTTGAGTGTTTGGACCAATCGCGATAGTGTTTGTACGTTTGAGTGAATCTATAAACGAATCCCGTTCTTCATCAGGTATTTTTCGCAGCGTCAGATCAATTCCATTTGCACTTGTAAAAATGACATAATCAGAATCACCATCAACGACGCGCCTGAAAAAATCATCAAATCCGCTATCCACCTCATCCAATATCTCGATCATCGGAACTGCAATCGTCTCAAACCCGAGAGATTCCGCAAGTTCCACGGACTCCTTGATGTAACTCTCAGGGCGCATGATGGCAAGAACAGGTTTATATTCAGATTTAGATTTAGATATATTATTCCGGTCTAACATTTGTCGTTATAATTTTGAAAGTGTGCAGTTATTACTGTACAATCTGAGCACCAAGTATCTCGTGAAGTTTGACAACATTGCCAATGAGTGTGATAGCAGGTGCTTTGACGCCTTGTTCTTTTGCAATATCTGCGATTGATTCAAGGGTTCCGATCGTCACGCGCTGATCCGGGCGTGTTCCACGTTCGATAAGTGCAACAGGTGTTTTTGGATCCTTCCCGAATTTCAGGAGTTCTCCTGTATTTCGTCCAAGCATCTTGACACCCATGAAGATAACGATCGTACCATCGAACTTTGCGAGTGTTTCCCAATCAAGTGCAGTCTCATCTTTTGTAGGGTCTTCGTGTCCTGTTATGAATGTAACCATTGATGCATGGTCACGATGTGTCACCGGAATACCAGCATAGGCAGGTGCAGCGATCGCAGATGTAATGCCTGGCACCACTTCAAACTCGATACCGGCTTCAACAAGCACTTCCGCTTCTTCCCCGCCGCGTCCGAACATGTATGGGTCGCCACCTTTGAGGCGAACTATCATCTTGCCTTCTTTTGCTTTTTCAACAATAAGTTCGTTGGTTTCCCACTGTGATAGCCTGTGGTCCCCTGCAAATTTACCGGCATCGATCTTTTCAGTATTTTGTGGAATTGAATCAAGAATAGCCTTACCTGGCAACTGGTCGAATATAACGACATCTGCAATATCAATAAGCCTGCGGGCTTTCATTGTCAAAAGTTCAGGGTCACCAGGACCTGAACCTACAAGATACACTTTTCCGTATTTGTTGGTCATGTTATCACAAATCCTCTGAATTGTGGTTTGCCAGTTTAATGACTTGATACAATAAATAGTATATTGTAGCAATTTCAGGATTTTGAATAAGTGGGCAACAAACAGGATACATAATAAACGAAAGTTGCACTTATAAAACATGATATAAAAATATATTCAACAAAAAAATGGACATATTGGATTGAATTGTTCAATCCATAAATCTTAATACGAGATCAAAGTAGGATCTACTTACTTAGCATATAAAGTAATATCTCCTTGTTGAGTTTCCCACCGCGTGACAGATTTTCAGCAATTTTCTCATCAGACATACCTTCTGATTTTAATTCTTTGATCTTTTCTGTGATTGCAGGTGAGGTGCTATAATATTCGTTGATATCCTTTCTGTGCCCCCAAACGTCACCTTCGATCAATTGTATTTTTTGCATATCCATGAACATCTCTATCGATTTTGACACAGTGCGCCTGTATGAACCCGGCAGTTGGATAACTTCGACTTTCGGACAAGTCTGCACAAGTGTGAAAATATCTGTATTAGATGGTCTGAATGCAAGGTGTATGACCTTTTCATTTTGGTTTAGTTTAGGAATCTCGTCTCTTGAACTTACAACTCTAATTTTCATTTAATTCCCCCGAGTTTATTTTATATGATAAATTGAACTTATTAAAGTATTGTATGTGCTCACCTATTAAATAATTAGCGATTGACGAAAAGAAGATTGGCAATTCAATCTTCGAATCTTGCTCTTACAGCATCGGCGTGGGCTGTAAGTCCTTCTTCTTCAGCAATGGCAATAATGGTGTCCTTGATGCGGTTCAATCCATCTTTTCCGATTCGCTGAATACTTGAATACTTGACAAAGTGATTTATATTGAGTCCTGAATATATTTTTGCATATCCGGCAGTTGGAAGTACGTGATTCGTACCTGATGCATAATCTCCTGCCGAGACAGGTGCATAATTCCCGACAAATATGGAACCTGCATTGTCAATTCTATCCAGGACCGAGTCTGGATCACTGGCCATGATCTCAAGATGTTCTGCTCCGAACTCGTTGGCAAAATCTATACACAAATTCATAGAATCTGCAACAAGAACTGCCGCATTTTTGAGTGAAGCATCCACGATCTCGCGCCGCTTTGTACTCTTAGCCTGTCTTATGACCTCATCTCGAACTTTCTCTGCAAGAGAACCGGAGGTTGTGACCAATACTGACACTGCATTTGGGTCATGTTCTGCCTGTGCGATAATATCGGATGCTGCCATTTTCGCATCTGCTGAATCATCGGCAATGATAAGCACTTCACTGGGTCCGGCAGGGAAATCGATCTCTGCCACTTCCCGAACCTGCATCTTGGCTGCCGTTACATATACATTACCAGGACCCACGATCTTGTCAACTCCCATCACAGTCTCGGTACCGTATGCCATAGCACCGATAGCCTGCACTCCACCGATCTTGTAAACATGATCAACACCTGTGATCTTTGCAGCCGCAAGTGTAAGAGGGTTCACGCTACCATCCGGTTGCGGGGGTGTGCACATGACCACATTCTTTACACCTGCAACCTTTGCAGGTATCACTGTCATCAACACGGTTGAAGGGTAGGATGCACGACCTCCAGGAATATACGCACCGATACTGCTAAGAGGTGTCACTTTCTGCCCGAGTTCGATACCCGGCGCAACTTCAATGAACCAGGTACTCTGCGGCATTTGTGCAGTATGGAACATGCGGATGTTATTTGCTGCAACTTCAAGGTGATGCAGAAGTTCATCATCGAGTTTGCTCACAGCCTCCTCGATCTCCTCTTTCGTAACTTCGATGTTTGTAATTTGAAGTTTCGCACCATCAAATTGTTCTGTATATCGTATCAAGGCACTGTCGCCTTCTTCTTGTACATCGGAAAGTATGGATGACACGGTCTCGGTAACATCTGCAAGTTCTCCCCCGCGACATAGTAGTTTTTCCATCTCTGCATCAGTAACATCAGATAAGTGTTTGTACAGCATGATTATCGTCTCTTGTTTTGTAATTATATGATATTATGTAATTATATCTTATTTTGTGTTTCTGCTTCTGATATGTCAACATCATGTTTAAAACTTACATATGGAACCGACTTAAAAAACGTATTTATATATATATATATATATATATTTAACACTAAGTTAATCCGCCGTAGACGGCGCATTCCATAATAACTTATTAACAAATGCACACATTCAGTTTTTCATAAAATATACTTTATAAATATATAGTGTAAGTTGATATGAACGGCAGTCAATATTTTCTCATTATTTCACATTTAATTGATAAACTTAAGTGTATATTTATATGGCCTATGTTATGGAAATGTGCCGCCTGCGGTGGCTACGTTGTTTTCAGTCAGATTAAAAAAAGAACATTTATGCAGTTCATATTAGATCTACAGATACCAAAAATCATTAAACGTTTTCTGACCATCATCCAATAACGAATCCATGGTTTTAGACTCTAATACAGTTCCTTTCGCTCTTTCTTCAATTGTAACCCCAAGCTGAGTAAGTATCTTATCTGCGATCTTAGGTCCAACAATTCCAGATATCACCTTAACATCTGCCTGTTTAAGTTCATCTTTGGACTTGAAGCCTGCATCATAAAGTTTACGTGCACGAACACGCCCTACATTTCGGATTCCGACAAGTTTACCAAGTTCAGGGCTTGCACCGTATTTTATACGTTTCTCAAGTTCATAGGCTTTATCGGCACCCTGTGCGCCTGTGAGATTTGCAAGTTGTGCTGTTGCGTGCATGAGCCATTCGGCAGTATTGGAGAATGCGTGTATGTCGCCTTCACCAACTCCGAACGTCTTAGTGATCTTCTCGGCTGACACTTCATTTATCCAGTCAAGCATTAAAAGTGCGGTTTTAACCTCTCCCAAGAACCATTCGTAATCGATCTCTTTGGACTTGCTTGGTATGTGAGCGAATTCTTCACTGTGCATCATGACAAAATCATTTATAGGTTCATAATCTGATGAGCGCATATACAACTGCCGCATATCCGGTGTACTGCACACCAGATGAAGCAGTGTAAGGTCTGTGACAACACCTGCATTTTTCAATCCGTCAATGATGGTTGATCCTGAAAGCGGGTCTATGTACATCATTGAAATGACCCGTCCAAGTTTTGTTGGAAGCAGTGCATTGTCATCAATTATCATGTCATGTTCGATCAAAAATTCAAGACATTCATTAACCACACCTTTCAAACTCCATGTTTCCTGCTGGTGTGCAAAGAATGTCAGGCCAATGAATTCCATCAATCCCTCGCGTGACGATGCGAATCCGTTCACAATTGTTGAAAGCACATGTGTCCTGAGTGCGTTTTCAGTTCCCAATTTTGACCAGATTTCCTCTGCACTGGCATCGACATAATGCTCCAGAACATCAGCAAACTCATCGTATGAACCGGCAATGAGAACAGATTCTCCATAAGGGTCAAGATGCGGTCGCCCTGCCCTGCCTGCCATTTGTTTATATTCAAGGACAGGTATCGGTTGCATTCCAAAGTTTGGGTCGTACCGTTTGTAACTTTTGATAATCACACGTCTTGCAGGCAGGTTCAAGCCTGCTGCAAGTGTTGGTGTACTGGATATGATCTTGATCTTGTTCTGCCGGAAACCGGTTTCAACTAATCTCCTGTGGTCTGAGTTCAACCCTGCGTGATGGAATGCTGCACCGCCCCTTACACATTTTGCCAGCACCTGGGCAGTTTCGGTCTCCCCCGAATCCAGTATCTCGTTTGCGATCTCATCGAGTACTGTTTTTTCATCATCAGTTAAAACTTTTGCAACATTTTGGCTCGCTGTCTTTGCAAAACCTGTACAATTACGACGGCTGCTCTCAAATACGAGACACTGTCCCCCATCCTTAAGTGTATCAAGAACAAGGTTTACTGCCACATTTTTGACTGCCTGCTCGATCGGTTTTTGTGATTTATCAATCCCTTTTTGTGATTTACTGAAATTAATAACATTTCCATAAAACACCCCCTCGCGCAGTTCTGTAGGTCGCCATTCGCTAAGAACAAGTTCTGCACCGAGCCAGTCTGCCACTTCCTGTGCGTTCCCGACAGTTGCAGAAAGTGCGATTATCTGGGCTGCAGGATTCAGTTTCATGAGTTTTGCGATCGTAACTTCAAGTGTCGGTCCACGATTGGCAGAATCAAGCAAGTGCACCTCATCAACCACAATGGTTGTAATATCCTGCATCCATGAGGTCTCATTACGCAGAAGCGAATCGGTTTTTTCGGAAGTTGCAACAATGATGTCGTTCACACCCAGCCATTCATCCCTTGACTCAAAATCCCCTGTCGAGATGCCAGCCTTAATCCCAAGTGGCGCAAATTCCTTAAACCGATCATATTTCTCAGATGCAAGTGCACGAAGCGGCACAATGTATAATGCTTTGCCATCGTTTACGATGGATCTTAACATTGCAAGTTCTGCAAGGAGCGTCTTTCCGGATGCTGTGGGAATTGCTGCAAGAATGTTTTTGTTAGACAGGAGTCCTTTCTCGATCGCTTCAGCCTGTGGGGGGTAGAGTTCTTCGATGCCGGAATCTAGGTAGAATTGGATAATATTTTCCGGCAAGTCGAGAGATTTGATCTTCATTGGTAACTCACAGCATACTTAACAGTATGATTTAATAAGTATCTTTTTAAAATGAATACTTTCACTCTGCTTGGATCACATTGATATGTTTGGTTATAAATATAATAATTAAATAAAAAATCGAAAGATTATGGTTTTAAATATGTATAAATGTAAATATCTAAAATTGCCGGGCAACCATTTCAAATGTAACAATGATAAAAATCAAGGTGACGGTGTATATGAATGTGGAGTGCGGCGTGATAAATTAGGATTATATCCTCACCGATGCAATGGTTGTAGGCATTATTCACCAAACAATATTATTATGCCTGATATACCAATATCATCTTATTGCCGAATATTTCATGAACCTGAAAAATATACAATGTCTTTGGAGTCAAATCAGTCATTAGGTAAATATCATTCATGGAAAAGTAGAATAAATCCAAATTTCGATTCATTCTTAAAACAAATTTTGGATATAAAAAATCAGAAACCAGATGCAATTGAATATTTTACAAATCGACTACATGATATTCTTAATAGTAATGAAAAATATGTTATATGTATAATTCCAAGTAGTAAAAAAGGACTTGCTGATTCAGGGATAAGAGGGGTAGCAAAGCGATTGTGCCAATTTCATGTCATCGATGGGACCGATGTGATAATAAGAAATAAAACAATAAATTCAAATCATTTATCAGCTAAAAAACGTAGTTTAGAAGAAGAACTTGATTCTCTTACAATTGACAATGAGGAAATAATTAGATATAAACAAGTCCTATTACTTGATGACATCACAACCAGAGATATTTCATTCAAGGCGGCGAGACAAAAATTAACGGACGCTGGTGCTACTTTAGTTGCAGCAATCGCACTTGGACAGACCCAGTTTTAAAATAATAGGTGTAATTATCATGCAAGCAATGTCGATATTAGCATTACAAAAAATATCTGGAATTGGTGCAGAAGCCATAAAAAAGGTTCTTTTACTGCCTAATTATTTTGAGCCTGAATCACCATCAGATTTGCTTGAAATACTTAACGAAGCAAAAACAAAATTTGGACGGATATCTGTGCCTGACATTCAAGCTGCTAATATTGGATGGGACAGGGCTCATGAAATACTGGATATATCACAGAAACATGATATTCAGATCATATCAAAAGATAGTTCTGATTATCCGAAACCACTTTTACAAATTCCAGACCCACCAGCATTGTTGCATGTCAAAGGCAATATTAATGCTTTGAATAAAGACTGTATTGCAATTGTTGGTACTAGAAATCCAACAAGTTTTGGCGCATCTCAAGCAAAAAAGTATGGTGAATCTTTCGCAAAGGAAGGATATGTGGTTGTAAGTGGTTTGGCTAAAGGTGTTGATTCGGCTGCACATAAAGGAGCATTGAGTTCTAATGGATTAACTGTAGCAGTTTTAGCTCATGGTTTGAATACTATTTATCCCAGTAAAAATAAACAGCTTGCTGACAACATACTTGAAAATAATGGGGCACTGATTTCAGAACATCCGTGGGGCACAAGTAGCAATCGAAGTTTTTTCGTATCTCGCAACCGAATACAAAGTGGACTGTCATTAGGTGTACTTGTCATAGAAACTAAGATTAATGGTGGTACAATGCATACTGTACGATTTTGCGAGAAACAAAATCGAGCTCTGATTGTAGTGAGGGGGGCGGGAAATCTAATTGAAAATGAAAATACACGCGGTAATGCTCAATTAATTACAGAAAAACGAGCTGATGTTGTACTTGACAATGACAATTATAATGACATAAATCTGGTAAAGGCCAAAATGGGTAATGTGAAAGATGCGTTATTGGATTCGGATGTACTCGGTAATCAAAGTTCATTTACATTAAGCAAGTATTCCATTGATGAAAAAATCAACAATGTAGATGCAGAATACATGAACTCTAAATCATCATTTCAATCAAACATGGATTCCATTAAAGTAAAGGATAAAACTGAAAAATATGTCACAAGATCAATATTTGATTATTAGAATCATAACATGTAAATTAAAGCAAATGATGTCATTATGCACCCAATCTATTATCATAATTCCATTAACTTTTAAACAAAACCGCACGTGCAGGTGCACCATCACAACCAATTATCTTCAGAGGCAGACACATGAAATCATACACGCCCTCGTCAACATCACGTAGATCCAGGCATTCCACAATGTTAATTCCATTTCCAAGTAACTTTGTGTGAACTGACAATTGAGATTGG
>JAMJFS010000008.1 GCA_023544565.1 Methanosarcinaceae archaeon | reverse complement strand
ATAACAAAAATGCGAAAGTTAATTGGCAATTCACAACTGAGGATGCCCGGATAAAGTTATCTCGTCTTTATCCGACATTAGAGGATTGACATGACACTATCTTCTAAGTATCATTGTTCTCAATCGATCTGCTGCATGTTCTGATTTGTCAGCTATATCCCCGATAGATTTTACAAGTTCTGCAAGGTGGTAGACGCCTGCACCGCCAAGAATATCCTCATGATTGAAAATAATCTTTACAAGATCGGTTTCAATGACATCTACCTCATGTTCCAATTCTTCTACTTGTGGAACAATTGCCAGTGTTTGTTTGACCTCTTTTTTACTGAACGAAGTCTCAAGCAGTTCGCTTAATTTATCGACCAGAGTCTCATACATTTCAACAGTTTCGGCAGTTTTTAACATCAACTCCAAAATCCCGTCCCTGATCACGTCTGGAAGTTCGCATTTACGCAATGTCAACCAATACGCAACATCCTGTGCACGGTCAGGGATGGCATCTTGAGGTTTCAAGAAATCCAGAAGGTCATCTGCATTTACAGGCAGCATTATGGAGGATTTCAATTGTGAACGTATAGTCTGTTTTATGACATCTGCTTCATGTTCAACAGCATCGATCTCGCGGCTCAATTCCTCTACGCGTGCCATATCGCCTGCGCAGTATGCATCAATTGCTTCACTCAATTTTCGAACCGCATCTGCACCTTTTTCTGCATGCATGTGCAAAGGTCTGAAAGGCGATTCTGCAAATACGCTAAGTACCGAACGTATGTATTGTCTTCTCATCATATTCCGATCCCCATGAGCCCTGTAAATATCAACGCAGCCGTGAGTGCTGCAACAGGGACAGTTATTATCCAGGATGATATTATCTTTCCAATTACACTTAAATCAACCGCTGCAAGACCGCCTGCAAGACCCACACCAATAACCGATCCCACAAGGGTATGTGTGGTCGATATTGGAAGCGAACTGTAACTGTGCATGATAACAACAGTCGCGGTTGCGAATTGTGCTGCAAATCCTCTTGTAGGAGTAAGTTCTGTGATCTTTGTACCAATTGTCTCGATCACACGGTAGCCCCACGTGGCAAGACCGATAACCATCCCAACTCCACCAACAACCAGTATCCATAATGGAACTGTACCATCGGTCAACCCAAGAGTACTCATGGCTGCTGATAGTGGACCAACCGCATTTGCCACATCATTGGAACCATGTGCGAATGCGATATAACATGCAGTAAGGACCTGGAAGAACACAAATTTCTTCTCAATAGAATATGGATTGTCTGCTTTTTGCAATATCAAAGTCTTGATCAACATAAATATTAAATATGCCAATGCTGCTCCAAGCAACGGTGATAAAAGCCAACTGCCAACGATCTTGACAAGCACTATCCAGTGAATATCAGCGTATGATATTATTCCGTTATATGCCGCAACCAGGCCAAAACCCAACACCGCACCAACTATGGAATGTGAGGTTGATACCGGCAGGTTGTAAAACGTTGCAAAGGTGATCCAGAATCCTGCTGCAAGTATTGCTGCAAGCATACCTACTACAACAAGATGAGGGTCAACGAGTTTGATCGCGTCTATCGGTATGATGTTTTTTGCAATTGTAGAAGTTACTCTTTTACCGAAGAACACAGCTCCTGCAAATTCGAAAACTCCTGCTGTTATTATGACCTGTTTGATGGACAGCGCCCCACTGCCCACAGACGTTCCCATTGCATTAGCAAGATCATTTGCACCAATGTTCCACGCCATGTATAATCCTGCAATAACAAGTGCAATTACCATTGGATCAAAAAAATCCATTATTATATATCTCCTTTGAATGTCATTTCAAATTGCAAATGTGTTCAATTAGAGATAAAGGTTTTTCTATTATTCTATATAAATATATAAAATCTATATGGGTAAATAATATCTATATCAAAATGTAGATTATACTAAAAGAACGAATCAAGTGTCCGCTGATGCCTGACATTCGATAGCATTTCCGCTTTTTCCATCCAATCTGCATATGGTGTCCGCAGGCGCGTGGACATGTCCACAAGTGCCATTTCGATTGAGTCAAACTTTTGCGGCGTTTTTTTAAGAGTCTGACGTGCTGCTTCGCGAACCACCCACACTCCAAGCGGTGCCCAGTAATCAGGTCTGATCTCGCGTACCATGAACACGGCTGCCTGCCTTCTAATCCCATCAAGATATTCGAGCGCGCCCAGTCGTGCTGCATAGTAACCACCTGCAAGGAGCGAGTATCCTTTCTTTCCATCGATCCCTTCATGGTCCGCCCCGACCCATGCCGTGTTTCCTGACCACACCGTCCTTGGCAGCCATGCCTCGATAAGTTCATACGAAAAACTGCGCGGGATGAAAAGTATTTCAAAATGGTTTCCAAAAGTCTCTCCGCTAAACAGCGTGATATCTCCTATCTGCTGGTAGTCCCGTATGGCTTGCAGATGGTCCTTGCCTGCCATGTCATCAACTGCTGTGATAGACCAGCGTGTCGGGACAAGACGGCGTTCCCTCCCCAACAATCCGATCGACAGCAGCCTTGTAATGTGTTCGTTCGGGACATTTCCGGTACGCAGTTCTAAAACAACATCCTTTGCCAACGCATCTGTATCATATATGAGGTAATCCACTTTCGTTGGGACTTTCGGATTCTCTGTGATCTCAAAATTCTTCATTGTACCTGATGGCCCCATTGGTGTCAATACACCATCGAATTTGAGTTCGTTTTTTATCGGTTTGGTAAACCATGCTTCCGTATCAATAGGTTTTTTAGACAGAGCAAGTTCCTGTGATTTTAAAAGAAGGGGATTGTCATGCGAATTGGCATCTTTTACATTCACTTTGGTATTAGCCCTTACAAGTTGCGAACGTGCGGAGATTATATCCTCGATCCCAATCTTTAGCCATTTTTTTGGGTTCTCTAAAGCCATGGCATCATTTCCGCTTACAAACGGTGGGATCATTGGACCGGCAGATACGGACGGGTAACCGTATCGTCCTACAAAAACAGCGGGCGGGGATGCTCCAAAAATAGAATCACTTGATTTAAAATTAATATTGATCTTAGAAGAGATCGATTCAATTGACTTAAATTTTTTAAGTATGGGACAGGTTGGACGACCGCAGAGTCCTTTTCCCTTACATTTGATACAGAGATTTTGTCGCAATGTTATTCGTCTTCCCCGCAAACATCACAGTATTCCACACTCGGATCGTTCTTATATAACCAACCAGATCTTTGAACAAATCTGCATGCATTACACATGCCTGTAATCTTGTCCTTTGTAGAGATATCTTCAAGCAATCCTGCTGCTAAATTACTAATGACCACTTTTGTCTCTTCTGAAAAATCAATTTCAGCACCACGTTTTTCACTGACATATTGTGATACTGCGGCTCTTGAGAGTCCCAGGGTCTCTGCAACTTTTTGCTGTGTACAGTTGTGTTCGATCATCATATCGCGTGCAAGTTCTGCCCTAATCGCAGGCAGGACTTTCTGTACCATTATTTCGCAGGGAGTTTTCATAAAAACGGCTCCATTTTTATTTACAACTAGTAAATTAAAACTACTTACTTTATATTGTTTTGCTTATTCTGATAATTTTCAATTGCAGCATGAAGTGCGTCGGCAGCAAGGTTTGAACAGTGCATCTTAACCTGTGGAAGCCCGCCAAGTTCCTCTGCAACATCGTTGCGTGTGATCTCAAGTGCTTCTTCTATTGTTTTTCCGATTGCCAATTCTGTAACCATACTGGATGTGGCAATTGCCGCGCCGCAGCCAAACGTTTTGAATTTCACATTTGTAAGAATTCCATCCTCTACCTTAATGTAGATGTTCATCATATCCCCGCAGGTTGGATTTCCTACCTCTCCAACACCATCCGCATCCTCGATCTCCCCGACATTACGTGGGTTTGAGAAATGATCCATCACTTTTTCATTGTACATTTTTTACCTGCCCGTTAATCTGTGTGTTTGATTATCATTAAAAACGTTGATCAGTTGAGTTTCATTTTTCCTGCAATGGGTGACATTGCCCGAAGCCTTCCGACGACTTCCACAAGCGCATCGACCACGTAATCCACTTCTTCCTGTGTATTGTCTTTTCCGAGCGTTATTCGAAGCGAGCCGTGTGAATCTTCAGGTCTGAGTCCCAATGCTGTCAGAACGTGTGAAGGTTCAAGCGATTTTGAAGAACACGCCGATCCCGTTGATATTGCTATTCCTTTCATATTAAGGAACAGGAGCATTGATTCACCTTCTATGAAACTGAATCTGAGATTGATGTTATTTGGAAGACGTTTTGTTGGATGGCCGCTGAGGGCCACATAGTCGATCGAATTCATCACTTTTGCAATCAATGAGTCACGAAGTATTGTCATGTGCTTTGCATCATCAACAAAACGTTCGTCTGAAAGAGAGACCGCTTTTGCAAAACCTACAATTCCTGAAATGTTCTCGGTACCTGCACGCATGTGTCGTTCATGGCTTCCACCGTGCGCAAGTGCCTGTAGAGGCGTGCCTTTTCTTACATACAACGCACCCACTCCTTTTGGACCATGTATCTTGTGGGATGACATTGACAACAAATCCACCCCAAGTTCGTCCACGTTGACAGGGATCTTGCCAAGGGACTGCACAGCGTCTGTGTGAAGGTATATGCTTTTTTCCTTTGCAAGTTTACTGATATCAGAAATTGGCTGAATTGTACCGATCTCATTGTTGGCATGCATAACACTGATAAGTATCGTATCATCACGGATGGCTTTTTTGAGTTCATCCATATTGATTATACCATCACTGTCCACTGCAACGTATGTTACTTCAAACTCTTCTTTTTCGAGATAAGCACATGCATTTAATATTGCGGGATGTTCGATGGTTGAAGTAATAATGTGTTTACCTTTCTTTGAATTACGATATGCAATGCCTTTAATCGCAAGATTGTCTGATTCAGTTCCGCCTGATGTGAATATTATCTCCTCAGGTTTAGCACCGATTGAATTTGCAACCTGCTGGCGGGCTTGTTCAAGTGCACTGGCTGCTTCCTGCCCGAATGAATGCAGGCTGGATGCATTGCCAAACATCTCTGTAAAATAAGGTAACATGGCATCAACTACCAGCGGATCGACCGGAGTAGTAGCGCCATGGTCCATGTATATTCGTTTCATGTTATCAACTGAATTTAGTTCATCTCAAATAAATATGTAACTATTGTGACATATACATTAATGTGATACCATGTACAACTATTAAGTCCACATTAATCCATTTAATACAAAAAAAGATTGTGGCAAATCATCTGATTATACACACAAACCCAAAATATTGTAAACTTTTTAATCTTTTATTTGATCCGGAGAGAATCCTTTTGCAACAAGCACAGCCTTCATACGCGAAAGATGATTGCCCTGCAATTCAACAGTATTTCCTTTTACAGTACCGCCGCATGCGAATTTTGATTTCAGATACGTAGATAGTTCATGAAGGTCGATCTCATGGGCATCAAACCCATCAACAACCGTAACTTCCTTTCCATATCTTCGTCTGTTTACTTTAACAATAATTCGCTGTTGCTCTTTTGCTACTTCTTCGCAGATGCACAATTCTGATGGCAATCCGCAGACGTGGCACATTTCTGAACTCATTTTTGGGTTTATCCTCCGATGTTATTATGTATCTTGTTACGCATATTTAACGTAAATTAATTATAAAGATATACAAGAGTAATCAACAATGTTATTAAAATCTAATGGTAAAATCATTGCATCAGATGTGGAATTTGCGCGTAGTATAGTTAGCCAGACCCGCGGGTTGATGTTTCGCAAAAACATACAGAACAACTATGCTCTGGTCTTTGAAATGCGAAAATCAAAAAAAGTTTCTCTTCACATGCTTTTTGTCGGGTTCCCTATCGATGTGCTGTTTCTGGACGAATCAAAAACGATCACAAGGACTGCTAAACTAAGTCCATGGATTGGCAGGGCGTCATCCGGAGAAAAAATTAAGTATATTATTGAGATGCCGGATGGAACAATATCAAGGAACGATCTGTCGGTTGGGGCGCAGGTTTCGTTTCATGTTTAGTAAGGAGTCCGAATAAGTAAAACTAAATCGATGTAATGTTGCTACGCACCATTACAACAACAAAGAAATGTTTATTTAACTACAGATGCTTTTATTGGTATCAATACCAATCATATTTTTCTAATCAATACGAGGCGCATTAATGTTACCTAAAGATGACCTAAATATCATAACAAAAGAGATGGGAAGAGAACCGAATCTGGTTGAGCAGGGCTGTTTTTTGAATCTGTGGAGCGAGCACTGTTCATACCGTTCAAGTGCACCGCTGCTTCGGACTTTTACAACAACCGGTGACCGCGTTATTATAGGTCCCGGCGATGATGCAGCCATTGTCAGTATTGGGGACGGCTGGGTGCTTGCCATCGGCATGGAAAGTCACAACCATCCTTCGTATGTTGATCCCTATAACGGCTCAGCCACCGGAGTTGGTGGTATTGTGCGCGATATAATTTCAATGGGCGCGCGCCCAATTGCATTAATGGATCCTTTGTACTTTGGACCGCTTGACAGCCCCAAAAACCTCTACCTTTTCGAGCATATCATCGAAGGCATTGCAGGATACGGAAACTGTATTGGCGTGCCTGTCGTGCGTGGCGAGACGTTTTTTGATAAATCTTATAGTGGAAACCCACTTGTAAACGTGGTCTGCATAGGACTGGCGCGCGAAGAAAATGTTGTGACCGCATGTGCACAAAAAGCGGGTAACAAGGTCATACTCATGGGCTCTACAACAGGCCGTGACGGTTTGGGTGGCGCATCATTTGCATCGCGTGACCTCTCAGAAAGTGCAGAAGCAGAAGACCGTCCAAGTATTCAGGTAGGCGACCCTTTCACAGAAAAACTGGTGATAGAAGCCACCCTTGAGGTTATCAAAAAAGGTTATGTAAAGGCATGCAGGGACCTTGGTGCAGCAGGGCTTGCAGGTGCGAGTTCTGAGATGGCATCAAAAGGAAAACTGGGCATCCATATAATTGCTGATAATGTGATACTTCGTGAAACCAACATGACCCCATACGAGATCCTTATCGCTGAATCACAAGAACGTATGGTGCTGGAAGTTGAACCCGGTGATGTTGATGCTGTATTTGAGATTGCTAAAAAGTACGACCTTAATGTAAGTGTGATCGGGGAATTGACAGAGAGGAAGTATTACACTGTTGAGTTTAAAGGCGAGATCGTGGCAGACATGCCTATTATGTTCTTAAATGAAGGTGCGCCAACCTTCGAGCGTCCGTCTGAGGAACCAAAACCACGTGAAATCGGTGAAAAGCCTGCACTCCCTGCTGATTTGAAACAGGCAGTTCTGGATGTCCTTTCATCACACAACGTTGCATCAAAGGATTGGATATACAGGCAGTACGACCATGAGGTTCAGGTTCGGACTGTTGTAAAACCGGGCGAAGATGCAGGAGTGCTACGAATTACAGATACGACCGGACTTGCGCTTTCATGTGGCTGCAATCCTCGCCATACATTACTTGACCCATACAAGGGGGCAAAAGGTACGATTTATGAGAATGCCATGAACCTTGCAGTAAAAGGCGCGCGAGGGGTGGCGATCGTGGATTGTTTGAATTTTGGAAATCCTGAAAGACCGGACATCTACTGGCAGTTCAAACACGGAATACTTGGACTTGGTGACGGCGCGCGTGAACTGGAAATTCCAGTCGTTGGTGGTAATGTTTCACTTTATAATGAGAGTGGAGAGTTCAATACAGCGATCCTGCCAACTCCATCCATAGGTATGGTCGGGGTCGTGGACGATATTAATATCGCTCCATCTGCAACTTTTGTTAATGAAGGCGATACAGTGATATTTATAGGCGATATCCGCGATGAACTCGGTGGTTCGGAATACTACAGTATCATTGACAAGGGAACAACCGGACATGTTCCGACAGTCCCTGACAATGCTAGTGAGATCGTTGATAAGGTCATTGATGTTGTCAGAAGTGGAAAGATTACTGCTGCACACGATGTATCACTTGGCGGACTGGCTGTGGCGCTTTGTGAGATGTGTGGCACAAAAGGTGCACAGGTCGATGTGAGTGCCATAGGTGGCGATCTTCGTGCAGATGATGTGTTGTTCTCTGAATCACAAGCGTGTGCAATACTTACAACTTCAGAACCAAATGCTGTTCTGGCGATGTTAAAAGATGTTTCTGCAACTGTTATTGGCACAGTTGGCGGGGACAGTATTAAGATATCAAGCAACGGGATTGAAATATCACTGTCGCATGATGAGATATCATGGGCAAGGAGCAGTTTGACACGGCTCATGATGGAATAATTATTTTGTGTAAGAATATTCATTAACGGCACTGCAATCGGATTGCATGCCATTTTTTTCATAGCATATAATTTATAGAATTATATAGTGCAAGTTAATCCGAGCGTAGCGAAGATTTTCTTGTTTTCAATTAGGACTAATTGCAAATATGGGATTATGATTAGAATAAAAGTATGAAGTAGGCTTACCGCTTATCCTTACCATTACTACCATTGTTACTGCTAATACTGCACTTCATCCGGTGTGGAGTGTTTACGTACAATATCCATTATTCCTGCTTTTCCACTCGGTGCAGATGGGGCTCCTCCTCCAAAGCCAAACATCGCAGGGCCTGAGCCGGCACCGCCGCCAAATAGTTCCTCATTTGCCTGATCTACGATCTCTTCGAATATCCTCTTGTATGCGATGCAGTGTGGATCAACACCTTTTACTTCGCCTTCTGTCGGTGCTATGGCGTTATAGGGGCATCCACCCCTACAGTATTTGATATGTGTACAATCTCCGCATTCCTTGTCCACGTAGTCTTTGAACTGGAACATGAGTTTCCATGGCTCAGACTTTGCAAGATCTTCTACGGTGGGCTGGTCACGAACATTACCCATTACGTATTTTGGCATGCCTACGAAACGATAGCAAGGGTATATGCTACCATCTGGTCCTACTGCGAAAGTATCTCCCATACAATCTACGAAAGTACATACTGTGCCTCTGCCACCGAAATAACATTGACAGAGGTTGTCAATGTTCATCATTTGTATGCGGTTCAGGTTTTTCAGGTATTGGTCAAGAAGATAAACTAACAATTCCCCATATTCTTCAGGAGGAAGTGCCCATTTTTCAGGGTTATCATCGCGTAAGGATGGTAGTGCTGGATGTAATTTAAGATTTAAACCATTATCAAGGAAAAATTTGAAAATATCTTCTTTGAATTTTACTGAATGGGATGTAAAGGTACATATGAAACTAACATTGAGACCATTGGCTTTAGCAATCTCATATCCTGCCATGGTCTTTTCGTAGTATCCCTCCCCTCTCTGGAAATTGGTGAGTTCCTGTGGACCGTCCAGACTGGAACCGATCGGGATATTATATTCCGCCAGTATCTGTGCGATCCCAGGGGTCATTTTCCACAGATTCGTCTGCAAAGCAAAAGCAATTCCCTGTTCATGCAACCCATCAGCCAGTGTTGGCAGAGCTTTTCGGAAAAAGTCCGCACCGGCAAGCAGCGGTTCCCCGCCATGGAAAGTAAAAGTAACCGGTTCTTTGCGGAAGTTTTGAAGCCATTTAACTATATCTTCAACGGTCTCAGTAGTCATTACCGGTGAATCTTCTTCGGAACTCCAGCAGTATTTACAATTGGATGGGCAGCCTAATGTAGGGATTATCATTACGTGGAAGGACATTGGGGTATCTCCATTTTTAATGTATATAATTTGTAAAATTATGTGCGTTGGGTTAATTCGACCTTAGGGGAGAATTTTATCGTTGTATATAATCTATAAGATTATGTAATCCAAGTTAATGCGAACAAAGTGAGCATTTTCTTGATTGTGGGTTTTCCAAAGTAGTAATGGTTTTAATAGTTTTCCTGTGGAATTTTTGAGATTTATTTAACAACATTGTAACTATGTCTGAGCAATACATTTTTTTGACGAATATTTTACATCTGAAATGTAACTATAGTAAACATCCTTCAAACCCTAACTTAAAAATACGTAAATATTTTAAAAAGCACCCCGCCCGCACACCTGCTGACAAATCTTCATTCCGCTCGCACGGCACATAGGCACTGCTATCCAATTAAAATAAATAAACAAAAAGTTCAGGTTAATGCCTGTAACAGATTTATTTGAACTGAAATATCAAAATAAAAATGACTCTGTTTACGTAAGGATCAAAGTTTAGATCTGCGCCCGGCTAACATTTTCATTGTCTCGCACAAATGCTTATTAGCACCATAATTTACACTTAAAGAACACTGATAACATTTGATATCCTTGCACCCGTGTGGTAATTCATCTGCTATGTATTGTATAAGTTTTTCAATATTTTCATTCATTACTTGAGCCATTATTAATATCTCCATATTATGATTATGATGTTGCAAGTGTTTACAAGGTAATTAAACTTATACATCACAAATTCTAGCAAATAGACGTTGCTCACTATATATATGTAAATGGTCAAATATCCAAAAAACTAATCTCCAAACATGTAAATACCTTAAAACCAATCTACACATTCGAGGGATATTATATCAAAACGGTTAATTGATCTGGGTGTTCTGGCATATCGCCAGATGAACGTGCGTGGTACATTCAAACCGCATCTTGCCGTCAAATTCAGATCAGCAGACGGCAATCCGTGTGTATTTTCAATAGACTCGACGCGCATTCCTATGAAATACCAGCAGCCAGATGCATACCTGATAACACATGCTCATTCTGATCATCATGGCAAATCTGCAATGCTCTCGGACCGTGCGGTCTGCTCTGACAAGACCGCGATTGCACTTGGAATTAGACACGACCGTAAGTATTGCGGATCAACTGTAGGCGCGGGTGTGGACGAGTCTATCGAGATAAATGGAGTGACTGTCACAACCTACCCGACCGGACACACAGTGGGTTCGACCGCGTTCTACTGGAAAAATGAGGTTGGCACACGCATCCTTGTAACAGGCGATGTCAAGGACGCATCACAATTACCAAAATGCGATGTCCTCATAACCGAAGCAAATTACGGCGACCATGCCGACTCCACATGTCATTTCGAGGACGATATAACCGGATTCAACAATGCCATGGAAATGGATGGCAGTGTAGCTTTTGGTGCATATGCTTTCGGCAAGGCTCAACGTGCAGTTGAACTCATTCGCAAATTTGGATACAACGGTGCCATTGAAATGGAAGGCAAAAGTCTTGCTCTCACACAACACCTGCTCGAAGACTGCGGTGAACTGGTAGGACTTGGTGAATCCTGCGGAGAGGGAATGTGCGTCGTACCACCCTGGGACCTTGGCAAACTACCCCGTGAAATTACAAAATACGTACTTACAGGCAGGGATGACTACTACTATCCTTCAATAAACATAAGCGATCACCTTGATGCAACAGGGCTTGTGAAAATGGTCGAAGACATCGATCCCGAAGTTGCCATAATCTATCACCCGAACGGAGACCGCCCCGCAAAGTTTGCGGAACATCTCAATTCCATGGGTATCGAATCAATTTCAATCGACAATATAAAAAACGTTTTGAGCAATGAGTTTATTTAGTTTTATAAACCTCTATTGCCAAAAAAGAGTGTAAGGTCTTATATATTTTCCATTAATTTATCGTTAACATCATACTCATAAATTCAATTCAAAAACCAAAAGGAGATCAACCAGTTGAGTAAGTCATCAAGCAGAACCGGAAAAGGCAAAAGTAAGAGCACCACAGGTGTTGTTGTTGCTAGTGACAATGTTGATACAAATGTCGATGCTAAAACTGAGAAAGGCATCATCAAGATCAAAGAAAAGACTCCTGAAGAGCGAAAGCAAAACCACATTAATGGCATAATAAAAACAGCAGTCTCATCCATTCTCGGAATAATTGGCGGGATTGTGGCATATGACCAATTCGGAACAGCCGAAGACGTAAGATGGTACGCAGTACTTACGATCGTTGCTGTGCTTGCATATTATGCACAGAGGTTGATCTATCCTTCTTTCAAGATCAGCACAAAAGAGTTCGGATTCAAGGATTGGTTCTATGTTGAATTTCTGGTCATAGACTTTTGCCTTGTAACATGGACATTGCTTTTGAATTGACCTGCATTTTTTGTTTTTTTATATATCAAATGACTCACCATAGTTGGTCCAAATATAACCTTAAACACTAATATTCACAATAACTTTAACACTAACTTTCACACAGGGATACAATATGCGAATAGCGATACTGAACAAAGACCGCTGTCAGCCAAGACGGTGCAGCCATGAGTGCGAGAAATACTGTCCACGGGTTCGGACAGGTGACGAGACCATAGTCTTTGGAGAAGATGGAAAAGCCGTCATTTCAGAAGAACTGTGTGTAGGTTGCGGAATATGTACCAAAAAATGTCCATTTGACGCAATCATGATAATCGGTCTTCCCGAAGCCCTCACGGAACCGACCCACAGGTACGGAACAAACGGCTTTGCACTGTTCGGACTCCCTGTTCCCCAATTCGGAAAGGTCACAGGTATCCTCGGACCCAATGGTATCGGAAAAAGTACGGCTGTACAGATACTCTCAGGTACACTTGTTCCCAATTTCGGCGAAGAAAAAGGTGACTGGAATAAAGTGTTAGAATACTATGCAGGGTCTGCCCTGTATGATTATTTCAGTGATGTTATTGACGGTAAAGTAACCGTTTCCCAAAAACCCCAGTATATCGACATGATCCCAAAGGCGTTCAAAGGAAAGACGAGCTCTTTGCTTGAAAAGACCAATGACCGTGGTGTCCTCGATGATCTGGTAGAAAGGCTAGATCTTGCTCACATAATCGATCGTAACATCAGTGAACTTAGTGGAGGAGAGTTGCAGAGAGTGGCTCTTGCTGCCTGTATGGCAAAGGATGCAGACTTCTACTTCTTTGATGAGATCAGTCCGTATCTTGATATTTACCAGCGTATCAATTCAGCACAACTCATTCAGGAACTTGCCAAAGAAACAGCGGTTTTGGTTGTTGAGCATGACCTTGCAATCCTTGATATGCTTGCAGACACGGTGCATGTAGCATACGGGCATCCCGGCGGATACGGTGTCATGACCTATCCAAAAAGTGTGCGGATCGGTATTAACCAGTATCTCAAAGGTTATCTTCCTGAAGAGAACGTGCGTATCCGTCCTGATGCGATCAAATTTGAAAAACACCCGCCAAGAACCGAGACCGATATTGCCACCCTTGTAAAATACGGTGATTTTTCCAAGAAATACGGAAACGGTTTTTCACTTTCAACAACCGGCGGTTCACTAAAGCAAGGAGAAGTTCTGGGTATTGTCGGACCGAACGGAATTGGTAAATCCACTTTCTTAAAGATACTTGCACAAGAGGTTGAACCTGATGAGGGTAAGATCGATATCAATATAAAGATCGCATACAAGCCACAGTATATCAAAGCCGACATACCTCTACGCGTACAGGATTTCCTTAGAAGTGTTACACGCAGGTTTGATTCAAGTTATTATCAGGCTGAGATCGCAAAACCATTGCAACTTGAGAGCCTATACGAAAAGATAGTTATCGACCTGAGTGGCGGTGAGTTGCAAAGAGTGGCAATTGCAGCGTGCCTCAGTCAGGAAGCCGACCTGTACATTCTTGATGAGCCGAGTGCACACCTTGATGTTGAACAACGGTCCCTCGCCACAAAAGCGATCAAGCGCTTTGCCGAGAACAGCAAGAAAACCGCAATGGTCGTTGACCATGACATCTACATGATCGATATGCTGAGCGAGCGCCTTATCGTGTTCGAAGGAGAACCGGCCGTTCATGGTGAGGCACACGAGCCCATGGGTATGCAGGATGGTATGAACAAGTTTTTGGCAAACCTTGGGATCACGTTCCGCAGGGATGAAGACACGACCCGCCCGAGAGTGAATAAGGTTGGTTCAAGACTTGACAGGGAACAAAAGTCGAAGGGCGAATACTATTATAATTTTGAAGAATAGGGAGGACCCCCTATTCGTTTTTTTACCGTTTAAATAGGGTTCATTATACTGCACGGATTTGTTGTTTTTGTTTATCTGGTGCAACGTTGTGCCGCATAGTATTTAATGAGTTTATGATAAAAACGATTCTACAACCTGCGCATGCGCGACGTTGCCCTACGTACACATCGAATTTTCAATTGTTTTTAGTTCATTACAGCCCAAGTTTGACAGTTACCGTAGATTACATGAAAAGTGACTCGAAAAATTTAATCTATGCGAATTTTGACCCAATGAATACACTGATTTTAAGGGGAAAACAGGGATTACGTAGATTTTTAGTTGATAAATTTTAAACTATCAAACAGGTTTTCCTGACAAAATTGAGGAGTTTTAGAGCAAAATAGTATGCATTATCTTCAAAAAAGAGTGGGAACTGTCAAACTGGGGTTACAATATACTGTCGAAAAACTCCATAATTTGGAGGCAATTATATGAAAACGCTCCGCCTACGGCGGTTGTATTGGTTTTAGTTTCAGATAGAATATTTACATTTACGCAAATATCTAACCACATCTATACAAATACCAAAATTCGATCAACGATCAATTCCAAGTTCATTCAAAAGAAGATTTCGCGTACAAAGTGATATGTGGTGTGCCAGTTCGATCGAACTACGCTCGCCAAGTGATTCCTGATACTTAAAATCACGTGAGAACATGCTTGCAACCACTCCTTCCGGCTGATTGTACATTTCCCCGTGCTCTGTTATTATCGTTCCCTCAAACTTGATCTCTTTTGCAGTATCCTCGATGACTTGTATGATATCTGTCAATTCAGGTGCAGAGTCCAGCCAGAATGGTTTGATCTTGACCTGGTTCACTTTCTCTATATGATCTGCGGTGATAGATACGGATACGGCTGCACACACCACATAATAGCGGTCATTGATCTTATGGCGTCCCGATATGTCAACTGCAATTATACTGTACATATATTTGCCTCATATTTTTGGGTTGACATTAGTTCTCGTGTGATAATCACATCTTGATCCTGCCAATATCAATATACTCGATCCCTTTCTCGCTCTGCACTGCAAAGATCATGTGCTTCCTGACACTATTTGCCACTCGGATCGCCCGTGACATAACAGGCAGTGCAAATTCATAGTCAGGTGTAATGGTATGTACAAGATTCTCAGAGTGTGGTATCTTGTCAAGTGACTTGACCTGGCTGTACAGCCTAAAATGAGTCCCGAACTTAAATCCGGTCTTTGGAACAAGCCCGCGATTTCGTAGATCCTCGTACACTTTATACTTGCTTATAAATTCAGGTTCGATAGCAGATGCACGCTTTGAAAACTCCTCTATGTTCAAAACGTGGTCGGATTCGCGGTCATGTATATCGATAATTCCATTTTCAAGCAGGTAAGCGGATTCCACAAGTGACAACTGCAATCTGCTCTCATCAAGCATCTTGCCGTAAAAACCATTCTCAAACAATGTACTCGAGGCTTCACTGTCCCAAATTATCACGCGCTCTTCCAAAAGTGTTGCATGTGCTTTGATATCTGGATATATCTCATCCATTTCTCCTTTTGGATCCACGGACTTGACCTCGTAGAAAGTGATATCACTCTCCTCATCAACAATCGCAAGTATCATCTGTTTGCGGACATTAGAAGCAGCATTCAATGACCTCATCAGATTACGAAGTGGCATTGGTATGCGCTCGGTGCGGACATAGACAAAACTCTTCGCAGCCGTCTTGCCGGGATGCCCGCCTCTTGGATATATCCTGAAATCAGTAACACTGGGCTGAACATAAAATCCCCTTTCTCGCAGGTCTTTATAGACGATATATTTCAACTCAAAATATTGCTGTCGCATTGATGCGACCTTAAAGAAATCTGCAAAATTAAGCATACCACCTTCTAGTTCGATATCGATCCTGTTGCGGTAGAGTAGAAATGCAGCCTCGATCAGTGTAAGTTCAAGAATATCTCCTTTCGGTCGCCCGTAATATCCTACATTATACAGTTCATTAATAGCCTGTTTACCGGCCACAACAATATCTTTGGTCAATTTACCTATCACTTGAGTCACCTAAAAGTAGATGAAATAAAAAATTGAAGGTCATACGATATTTGATTACAACACAAGATCAGTGAAAAAAGTCATGTTTCATCAAACGGTTCGATCACAACTAATTTATCGGCTTCTATGATCACCTTATTGATGTTATGCCATGCAATTATCATATCAGATGTATTATCAAATGGTACGAAGTATATTCCAAAATCATCAAATTCTGTAATTCTTCCAGTTCTGAATGTTAAGGAACTAAGTTCGATCGTTATTTCTTTGTCAATGCAGTTTTTGAATACTTCCAGATTCATCATGATTTTTTCCTCTATCAGGATGAGGTACATTTAATTATAATAACTATGACTATACTTAAAATTCACTTAAAAGTACTTATAATTATAGAAATTAAGCAGTCAAATCCCGGAAACACACTTTACAAACGATCCTGCAAATTCCTTGTATGAAACCCCATGCAAATGAGCATACGAGCCTACAGTATTGTTAACTGTAAGTCCATCCCAGCCATCAATAATCCCAACTCCACGGAAAAGTTTTATCGCAAATTTTGTATCAGGGGGTATGTCTACGATCTCGGAATGATGGAACTCATGTCCTTTGAATGAATTTCCACTTTTCCCGATAACAGTATCCATCTCCAGCGTTCCGATATTATAACTGACAACCCTTGTGTGTCCCATCAACGTATGTCCCGGAAGTGCACCAACCATCTGATGTGTGGATTCCGGCATGTCAGCCATATGATATGTACCTTTTCCCTTGACACCCGTTGTCAGTTTTTCAGTCAGGTACATCAATCCGCCGCATTCCGCATATATTGGCAATCCGGCGGCAGAAGCCCCTTTGATATCATTTCGCATAGACTCATTCGCTTCCAGTTCAGCCGCAAAGAGTTCAGGGTAACCGCCACCGATGTAGAGTCCATCTACATCCGGCAGGTGTGTATCATGGATCGGACTAAAGTATTTAATATCTGCTCCTGCAAGTTCAAGCAGTTCGATGTTATCATGGTAATAAAAATTAAATGCCTCATCCAGCGCAACGCCAATCGTTGGACGAGTTCCTGTGCCTGTGCCTTTTTGTGAATCTGGAGTGAATATCGTACTTTTTAGTTTTTCCAATGGTCTGGCACTTTTTGCGATCTCGATCACACGATCAATGTCAATCCCTTTCGTGATGATATTCTCGATAGCACCGATCCGCTCATCGAAATCATCTACCCGCCGCCGCCCTTCAAGCGCAGGGACAAGTCCCAGATGGCGCATTGATATCTGCATGGAATTGTCCCTGGGAATTATTCCTATGACGGGCAACCCGGTGTAGTGTTCAATAGCCTCTTTTGCCTTTTTGGCGTGTCGCCCACCACCGACATTGTTCAGGATGACCGCTGCGATATTAACATCCGTGTCAAAGTTCTTGTAACCATTGACAAGAGCCGCAGCAGAGCGGGTTATACTTCTTGCATTGATGATAAGGATCACAGGACAATCGAGTTGTTTTGCCACCTGTGCAGTGCTTCCAAGATCTGTAAAACTCTCAAACCCTTCATACAATCCGCGAACACCTTCAATTATCGCAATATCCGCATTGCCGTCAGCCTCGCATGCATGTGTATAAACATCCAGTACATCATTCTCGTCCATCAGGTACCCATCAATATTCCTGGCGTGCCGTCCTGTAATCTCTGAATGGTAACTTGTGTCGATATAATCCAGCCCAACCTTGAACGCTTGTACATTATATCCGCGCGCGCGGAGTGCTGCGAGTAGTCCGATAGTGATCGTTGTCTTTCCCGACGATGAGCGGTCTGCTGATAACAGCACGCGCGGGATGGATTTAATTTCGTTTGATGGCTGGTTTGGTTGTTCCATGGTATCAGTATTGGTGGATTAGAATCATCGTGTAAGTTCACGCAGTCTTTCATCCTCAAGGGCTTTTGCCATAACGGACGTATTCCTTGACATAATCGTACGTGCAAGATTGCGATACACCTGTGCGATTTCGGAATCCGGTGCTCTTTCCATAACTGAAAAACCGTCGCGCTCACAATCCTGAACGATCTGTTCCTTTGGAATGAATGCGATAAGGTCGCTTCCCATTTCCTCTGCAAATTTGTGTACGATCTCTTCCTCGCGGCTGACACTGCGAGCATTGCATATCACACCGCTGATAGGAGTATTGATCTTGGACATTCCGCGGCAGATATTGTTTGCCGCATACAGGGGCATATATTCCCCGGATGTTAACACATAAGCCTCACTGACAAGACCTTTTCTGATGGGTGCTATAAATCCACCGCATACAATATCGCCGGGTACATCATAAATGATGAGGTCACATTCATCCTGCGCCTTTGATATTTTCTTGAGTTTCTGGATCGCCACAATGATCCCGCGTCCAGCACATCCAATACCTGGCTCAGGTCCACCGACTTCGATACATTTCACGCCATTGTAACCTTCAAACACCACATCATCCTCTGTGATATCAACACCGCTTCGCATGAGGTCAAGGATCGTTGGAATTCTTTTACCACCAAGCAGTGTGATGGATGAATCGCTTTTGGGGTCACATCCGATAATCATGACCTTGTAGCCCTCATCTGCACATGCAGCAGCAACGTTGGATGCCGTGCTTGATTTCCCGATACCGCCTTTGCCGTATATTGCTATGATCTTCGGTTTTTTAGAATCGTTCATCTTATCATCCCTATTGTCGCCCATCCGCTCACAAATCCTTTGCGACTTCGCGCAATGTTGCCCCAAACTCGGATTCCACAATGTTGTTAACTCCAAGTGTCTTTGGGTGCAGGTCGATCTCAACGATCACGTGATCATGGCCCATTTCCTTCATAGGCAACACCTGTCTCGGACCGTTGGTCACTGAAATAATTTCCATTCCCGGGATGCAATCCATAGGAATTGCATGTGGAACTCCGGTTATAATCACGAAATCGTAATCACTGTACTTTTCCTCAATGAGTTTGCCGGCGACATCACCTGCGATCGGGTACTCGTCCATTCCACCGATATTCTCATGGATAACAATACCTCGCTCCTTGAAGTCAGCCGCGATGCACTTTGCATGATGGCGTACACGCGGAAGTCCGAGTGTGTCATCAATATTTGCCATGTTCACGATATTTGATCCAACACCGAGTTGTTTTGCGACCTCATTGACAGCAACCGTAACATCGGCAAACATGTATCCAGTTTCCTTTTTTGCATTCATGATGGTAATGCCGCGCTTTCCTTCCTTCAAAAGATCGATAATTCGCTGTGCAACTTTGTATTTCAGATCGCCGCGTGATGGTGCAAGATACTCCTTACTTGCTGCACCGTGACGTTTCTCGACAATGGTGGCTTCCTCGAGCAGGACTTTCTGGCGGTCGAACTCATCCTCGCTGATGATACCTGCATCCAATGCGGATTCGAGTGCGAACAGCACACCTTTTGTATTGTTGCGATATCCTGCGTGTACTTCCACTTCAATAACAGGCACATCCGGGTTCGCTTCCAGAACGGCATCGTGCAGTTCTTCCCCGATTATCATGCTTACACATGTTCCAACGATACCAATAAGTTTGGGGTTAAACATCTCGGATACTTTATCCAAAAGCGCAACAAGTTCATCATGTCCACCGAACACGAACCCATTTTCATCAAGGGATGTTGTGACTACATGTATCCCGTCCTCTTCAAGTAGTCTTGCATGTTTAAAAGAACATCCTGGAGGTCCATGCAATATCGCAACATCAACATCCAGGTCTCGCAATGTATAAAGTGCGGCAACGATTGAACTCGGACGCGGGTGTATGATCGAAATCTCTTTTTTAACTTTCTCCATGTTATCTCCTCATTTTGGTACGCCGTATTATTTAAAATTTATTAGTTTGAATCAATTATAAATTCATATCTACCGAAAGCATTTGACACAGGACAATATCAAGTCATTAGCACCGGCAATCCCGGATGCAACAGTCAAACCCTGTGTAAGTGAATCTGCATAATGTGCATTTTCATATTTTACCGCGTGCATTCTCTCACCAACAAGGACCAGTTCATCGATGTTTTTTCCTTGCTGTAGCAGGAATCCTGATACATCTTCGGGTGGCAAACCTTCACATACCTGTGCGGCTTCTTCTCCAAGCACCATGATTATCCTGCCCTTTTTCTTAATTTGAAGTGTACTTGCATAAACAAGTGATTTTTCCACAGATATGATGTTCATTCCTGAATTGGAATTGTCGATCAATGTCTTACCTTCAAATACCTGCTCGCGCATTCTGCCGCTAAGACCTCCAAAGTGGGCTAATGTATCTCTGATGATATCGAGTTCGATACCCATCTCAAGTGCAGCAGTTACAGCAGCAACCATTGCGGTAGTATATGATCCAATATCATAACCGTGTTGTGCATTGATAACAGACATCCAATTGCCGGAATTTATGATGATCGCGTATTCATCAAGTGCCAGGTTCACATCCGCATTGCAATCATTTGAATCGCTAAAGGTGACTGTCTTCACCGAATCATCCAGTGTGCGCCCTGTTGCTGCATCGTCTGTGCAGTTTATGACGACTGTGCTGCCGGGCTTTGCATTGTCAAGCATCTGCATTTTCGCATCACTTGCCCATGCCGTGTTATTCGCGATCCTGTAGTCCTGTGTAAGCGTGGTCAGGATGCCGATATCGGCATATCCTGTACCGCCAATCGATACTTCAAATATGTAAACATCCGGCACAATGTTGGGTTTGGATTTGGAATTTGATGATATGTATGATGCGGTTTTATCCACTGCATGCAGGATACTCCCGGGTGCAATGCTCAATCCCTGATATATCAGGGACGGTGTGCCGTTCTCCCAATATTCAAGACCACGGGTTGTGTGAAGTACGACATTCATTTTGCGTGATAACATGTCAGCAAGGATTGATGCTGTACTTGTTTTTGCTTTTGTGCCTGTGATCTCGATGATCTTTGCACCTGTACTTACAATTGTCTTGTCGTGGGATAATATCTCGCCAACGATCTTGTGATGTGTGACAATTTCCTTACCCATATCGCGAGCCTGTTGCAACATTTCATAATTTGGGTCGAGATGCACGGGGGCAACGATTATATCAAATTCATCGACAGGGATTGGGCTTTTTGATGTTTTAATATCAAAATTGTTCTGCAGGTCAGCAAGAGTAGCAGGGTCTACAGTATTATATACGTCAATAGCGCTTACGTTGTAGCCAAGTTGTGCCATCTTTTGTGCAATGATTATTCCGCCGTGTGTCAGGTCAAGCACAGCGGCGTTCTTTTGACCTGCAGTCATGTTATGTTAATTGTTCTGTTGATCTGTGGCCTACAATGCTTCCTGTGCTCTCTTAAACACAAGATCAGATATTAACTCGTCGCCGCCAAGAGGCTTTCCGTACACGATTGTGACATCTTTACCATCAAGTTGTATGGTAGTCTTTTCACTGCCTTCTTCAAAACCGAGTATTTTTGGTATATCCTGTGTGATATGAACACCGGATGCAAGAAATACCGGAACTGCTGCAATAATTGTTACGCCTGTACCTGCAAATGATGCAAGAGCATCCTCAATGGTTGGTTCGTTCATGTTCATGAACCCGACCTTTACAACAACATCCGTGTGCTTCTTTGCGATATTATTGGCAACGCTTTCTACGATCCCTTTGTTGTATGGAAGTTTACTGCCGTGTCCGATCGCTAATATTCCTAATTTTTCACTCATATTGGTGCCTCTTTGTTATTTTGATTATAGTAACACAAATACGATTGATTGTGTTACTACTATGGGTTTTACTGCAATGTTATCAGATATAATACTTTTGCGCCATTTGAAGGTGTAGCAAATGTTATGGATTTGCAACTATGGATCGATCAGATTTTGGTCTCAAGTATAAATTCGTTGACATACATATTGCCGATATATGTCAAATTGGCACAGTGAATAAACAAATTTTGTTTATTTATATAACAGTGTATGAATATATATGTGCAATGGCAATGTAAGCAATCTATATAACCTCATCACACCTTATTGTTAATCAATAGTTAATGTTAGTATTAGTGTGTAACTTAAATTAAAAGGAGTAGGGTTAAAAATGGAGTCATTACGAATAGGAATGTTTTCTTGGGAGAGTTTGCATTCTGTTAAAGTAGGGGGCATCGCGCCGCATGTGACTGAAATTGCGGAAACGCTTGCAGACAAAGGGCATGAGGTACATATTTTTACACGAAAAGGCTGGTACAGGGATTATGATGAAATAAATGGTGTGCACTACCAGCGTTGTTCGCACGACCAATCGGGTAATGTCGTACATCAGATGGACAGGATGTGCGACTCAATGGTTGATAAATTTGGTGAAGTTAAAAAAGAGTTTGGGGATTTCGATATATTACATGGCCATGACTGGCATCCTGTTACTGCACTAAATCGCATAAAAGAACAGTATGGTCAGCCGTATGCTCTCACGTACCATAGTACGGAATGGGGACGTAACGGCAACCAACTTGGCGACTGGTATGAAGCCCGTGAGATCTCACATAGGGAGTGGCTTGGGGGATATGAGGCATCTAAAGTAATTATAACCACAGACCATTTCAAACAGGAAGTTCAACAGCAATACAGTATACCGGACTACAAAATATCGGTAATACCAAATGGGATATTCCCAGGGAAAATCGAAAAGGATGTCAATGAAGGTGCGATCAAAGAACGATTTGGTATTCATCCGCTTGCACCTGTGGTATTGTTCGTAGGCCGTATGAACTACCAAAAGGGTGTGGATATGTTGATCCGTGCCATTCCGCAAGTATTGCGTGAAAATTGGGGCGCACATTTTGTTTTCATTGGTGAAGGTGAGATGAAAACATATTGCGAGAATCTTGCATTTCAACTTGGAATTCAGAATTCATGTCATTTTCTTGGATATGCATCAAATGAAGTGCACATGGATTGGGTAAATGCATGTAACATCGTCAGTGTACCAAGCCGTAACGAACCATTTGGGATCGTTGTGCTTGAAGCATGGGATGCCAGCAAACCCGTCATTGCAACCGATGCTGTTCATCTGGTCGATAATTTCTCAAATGGCATCGTTGGTTACAAAACCCCCGAATCAATTGCATGGGGAATTAATTATGCAATGGGTGGACTGGATTCATCAACTAAACAGATGGGTATAAACGGTAAAAAACTGATCGATACGAAATACAATTGGGATATCGTTGCGAAAGATACTGTTAAAACATACAAGAATGTTGTTAATTGATTTTTCATTATAAAAAAACAGGAGAAAGCACTATGGATGAGTCAACATTAAACATAAACACCCAAATAGGAGAGGCTGCCGGCGTAGTCTATAATGAATTGATAAAAGGAGAATGTAATTTGACCCAATTAAAAAATCATCTCGTTGAAAATGGGTTCGATGCGCAGACCTATATTATGTCCATTGGATGGCTTGCAAGAGAAGACAAACTTGACCTTTCCAGAGTCGGTAATAAGTGGTCTATAAAACTTAAATAGATAGATTTTTTTATAGTATATAATCTATAAGATTATGTAGTCCAAGTTAATGCGAACAAAGTGAATATTTACTTGTTGCAAAATAGTTATATTTTAAGAGTATATGCTTCATGAGTGCAACTCAATGTTTAGAATGGAGTGACTTTATTTTAATATAGAGTTGGAGATTACGCATAAATGGAGGTTGATTGAGTGTTAGAACGAAAGTGGATAATACTTGCAGGTGAAGAAGCAGGTCCAAAATCTAATAAGATGGGTGGTATCTGGAATGTCATTGATGCTGAAGCTATGACTCTTGCATCACTTTTCAATTCGGGGGCAATAAGTGATGGCGATAATCCAAGGATTCTTGTTGCAGGCCCATATTATGGATCGAGTGGATCTGACTGGAATAAAGGACTAAATCGTATCACTGATATGAGCGAGTTCGATGAGTTTGATCTTGACGGGGAATTAGCAGCGGCGATTGAGGCTGTCAGGATCGAGGGTATCGAGATCATACCAGGTGTCAGGAAAGTCGGTGAGACTAAAATTGGTTTCTTAATGTTCAAGACCGACAATTTTGGCAAGATCATTACTGATTATAAGGGCACCAGTGTGTCACTTACAAACAAGATAAAATCCGAAGCCTACGAATTGATAAATCTTGATTCGCTAAAGTATGACAATTTGGGAAACGGTTCAGAATATACTCATTATCTTAACCTGTCCTATGCAATATCAGAATTCGTACGTGCACTCGTCACTCTAAATGAAGAGAAGGCAAGAGAATATCATGACACGGCAATTACGGATTTTGCAAAATCGCTTATGCCAAATATGCAAGTTTCATTACATTGCCACGAATTCGGGGTATTCTATGCGATTGCCCGACTTGAAAAAATGGGAATCCCCGTTAAGTCTGTTGCCACATTCCATGCAACATTGCCGGGAAGGTGTGCAGGGCATCTTTCCATACAAAAGATCCGAAACAATGACAGTTCGTGGGTTGAGGGTGTCCCCCTAGCGTTTGCAAAACTGGAATCACTTTCGAGCTATGCCGATGTGGTCACAGCTGTTGGGAATTCTACCAGTAAGGAAACAAAATTGTTCTATGGTGTTGATTCAATTTTAGTCCGAAACGGAGTAACCCTTGATGATGGTGAAACCGATTGGGATAAGAAAACACAATTCCGCAAAAATATCCAGAATTTTTTGTCTGAAAACCTGCATAAATACCACGATGGTGAACAGATCCCCTACAAAAAGATTATACCTTTATTCTCGATATCGCGTATAGAGATAGAGAACAAAGGTTATCCTGATCTGCTTGATTCACTTGTAATGCTTGACCGCATGGTAAAGATGGAAATTCTGGGTGGAAAACTTGACGAAGATGTCAGGATTGTGTGTTTTATAATTGCAGCACATGGACCAAAATCAAATCTGCCGGATGGTTTCCCGATAAATCTTCCAAAAGAAGTTCTTGTTGGTGATGAACTCCGGCTGCAAAGTATGATCGAAGAAAGAGGACTTGAGTGCTCTAAAATCCCAAGTGGTAAAAGATGCGTCTCAGCTGTGCTGTATCCTCAATGGATATCATCTACGGATGGCGGTCTCAATATTACTCTAGAAGAGTTGATGTCAGGTTGTGTTGCCGGCATTTTCCCGTCCAGGTATGACCCATTCCTGCTGACCGGACTTGAAGCAGGCAAGGAATCAACTCCGAGCATTGTCAGCAAGGTGTGTGGTTTCAGTGATGCATTAAAGACTCTGAAGCGTCTTGTAATGGGTATGGGTGGTGTGATCGTTGTGGACAATATAGATATGTCCTACAATGAGACTATTGTGGATTATGCACTTGCGATGGATTATTTCATTGATACATATTTTCATGACAAGGTGAAATACAATCTTCTTTGTGAAGAAGCAAATCTTCTTGCAAAAGAAATGAATTGGGATATGCCTGCAAAACATTATTACGAACTCCTGACTGGCATAAAGGTTACGTAGTAATATAAGTATAATATTTTGGGAAAGGGTGCAATTATGACTATCAACGATCCATCAGATGTAATGACAATCGCGTTTGTCAGTATCGAATATCCTCCGCGTTTATTCGGTGGACTTGGAGCATATATTACAGATATCACAGATGCATTCACCGGACTTGGGCATGATATGATAATTGCAACTCCAAACGAGAACAATTCACTTCCTGTTCATGAAATACAAGGTGGCGGTGAAGGTGAATGTAACGTTAAAGATAACCTTGATAACGTTAAAGGTGAAATCGAAGTATTCCGTCAGCAATCGTTATCTGACCGGGATACGGCGGAACTGTTCTTATCACAGGAGACCTGGGACACATGGGGAGACATGGGTGTTGATTTCCTGTGTGATCTGTTATCGTACAACCATCTCGCAGCATCCCGCATTGTAGAGTTGATGCGAAACGGAAGGTCGATTGATATTTGTGTTGGACATGACTGGCTTGACCTGCCTGCTGCAATGACGATCAAGAAAGAGACCGGTATCCCGACGATCTACCATGTACACAGTACGGAAGCAGGTCGTTCGCTCGGGAATCTGAATCCCCAGATACAGCGTTTTGAGAACCGGAGTGCAAATTATGTTGATGCTCTTATTACAGTCTCCAATGCAATGAAGGATGAACTGGTTTCAATGGGCGTCCCGCAGGATAAGATATATGTTTGCTACAACGGCGTGGACGTTAAGAGATTTGATCCGGAGAATGCACGTCCATCCAATATCAGCAAATTGAGGAAAGAGTATGGGATTGGAGAAAGCGACCGTGTGGTGCTTTTCATCGGAAGGCTTGAAGAGGTTAAAGGTGCTGCTAAACTCGTACTTGCCATGCCGGATGTGCTTGAAAAATATCCGGATACTAAACTTGTGCTGGTCGGCAAGGGTACACAGGAGGGATTGATACGCGGCATGATATCGGACAATCATCTTGAAAGTTCGGTTTTGCTTAACACTGATTATCTACCTGATGATGAGAAGATAGACCATTATGCAATGTCTGATGTCTGTGTTTTCCCGAGTTTTTATGAGCCGTTTGGCATCGTTGCGATCGAGGCAATGGCAATGGAAAAATCTGTTGTGGTTGGTGCAAGGGGAACGAGCGGGTTACGTGAGATCGTTGTGACACCGCCATCCGATAACCCGACAGGTATGCACGTAAATCCCCATGATCCGCAGGATATTGCATGGGGGATCACTGAAATTTTTGATAGCGGATATGCAAAAGTGTGGGGTAAGAACGGGCGCAAACGGGTGCTTGAGATGTTCACATGGGAAGTGGTATCCCGTCAAACACTTGATGTTTACAGGAATGTTATAGCTAAGGTCGAAAGGGTGTGAAGAACATGTCCGAGATCAGGAAGCATTATTTTCTTGATGAATATTGTATCATTGCATCGGAGCGCGGAAAGCGCCCATCCGATTTTGCATCAAAGAAAACTGCCAGTGTAGTTTCAGATTGTGTGTTCTGCGGTGGGAATGAGGACAGGACACCTCTCGGGACGGCGGTTTACAAGGATGGTGAGGTGCTTGTGGATACAGTGGGATCGCTTGTTACCGGATGGGATGTCCGATGCATTCCGAACCTTTTTCCTGCGTTATCTCCAAAACCTGCTATTTTATCTGAATTGGAAGACTCTGCCGCTTCGCAGTGGTCGATACAGGAAGGTTTTGGCTATCATGAGGTGATCGTTGAATCTCCAACACATGGCAGGATGATATCTGATTTTTCGGATGATGAGATGTCACTGCTCATGCGAGTGTACAAGGAGCGCGTGTCCCATTATCGCTCGCAGGATGGCATCAGGTATGTGTCGCTTTTTAAGAATTGGGGTGAACGTGCAGGTGCTTCGCTCGACCATACTCACTCTCAGCTTATCGCTCTTCCAATTCTTCCACCATCATTGAAGCGTGAACAGGATGCGATCCATGCTGCCGGCGGGTGTCCTTATTGTGACATTGTGAATAAGGAAAGCAGATCTGTGCGACTATTGTATGAAAATAGCGGTGCTGTTGCGTTTTGTCCGCATTTTTCAATGACTCCGTTCGAGGTGTGGATATTGCCAAAACAGCATGTTAACCATCTGGCAAACTGTACGGATGAGATGCTGAGACTTATCGGTGATGCGATACGTTTCGTTGTTTCGCGGTACGATGTGGTTCTTAGTTCACCGTCATACAATTACATGTTCTACTGGATATTCGATGACGATTCATATCACCTGAATGTGAGGTTGCAGCCAGTGTTATCGACACCTGCGGGATTTGAGAAGGGTACTGGAATTTTTATTAATACTGTGGTTCCTGAAAGTGCGGCGGAGTATTTGAAAATTTGATTGCACCGGCACCATCTTCTTCTGTATAACTTTAACGATGGTCTCAGGCGTGATTGCCGTGCTTTATGTTGTATTGCATCTGCAACATCCGGCGGCGGTCTGTCTTGTATGTGACACGTCGTAGATTCAATCCGCCAAAAAGGTATTATGGCATAATACCATAATGGTAAATATGGAAATCGTAAACATCGATAAATCTGGCAGGATTGTCATCCCTGGCGCCATGCGCAAGAAGTTAAAATTAAATAAATGTTCTAAACTGCTTATAGCAGATGTTGAAAATGACATTCTAATCATCAAAAAAATCAACACCGATGAGTTGGCAAATCAACTTGAAAATGATTTTAAAAATATCGACATAGATTCCGTAGTTGGTAAGGTGCGAAGTGACGTTAAAGAAAAAATCAGGGAAAAACATCCGTCAGTTTTTGGTTGATACAAATCTATTCATTGCAGTCATTAAGAATCCTAGAAAGGATACTACATCGCTAAAATTGCTTCTGGCGCTAATCGATGATACTGACATTGCTCTCATAGGCAACGAATTCCTGATTATGGAAATGGAAAAGTATACGCAAGTCTTTGAGTCTGCGCGTGGGAGAGAAATTGTCCAAAAATTGATAGACAAAATAAGAATAATAGATGTAAATGAGAAGTTCCTGCGCCTTTGCAAATCATATTTCCCGGAAGATGAACTAATCGACATGTATCATGCTGCTACCTGCATTCAGGCAGATTCTATCTTAATCACCAATGACAGGCATTTCGATAAGATAAACGATGATAAGATAATCGAAGTCTGGAGCATAAGCAAAACTATTGTAGAATTTGGACTATGATTGATATCTTTAACGATGATCTCAGGCGTGATGCCGTGCTCCTCATTGTATTGAATCTGCATATTCCATCAGCAGTCTGTCTCATTCATGGCACGTCGCATGGAATCTGTGACCTTATCGGCATACATTAAACATAGCTCTCACCTCACACACCACCTAAGGGGTTGTGTGTTTACCACATGTCATCTAAATAACGATAAATACTATATACTCGTTTTAAAAAGCAGGTGGTTAGTATGGGGTTATTTAACAACAAATTAGAATCAGCGCGTTCACTCTCTGCCAATCACATCATTGATTCAAAACATTTGGATTCAAAATGCATGTGGGATGGGATCAGGTCATATCTAACGCGCCAGGTAAGTGCAGAACAACTGGTAAAAGACATATGTTCGATCAAATGAAATATAGGTATTATCAGGTTCCAAAGTGTTTCACGGCGGCTATCAAATGAAAAAACTTCGAATCGGCATGTTCGCGTGGGAGAGCCTGTATTCGATAAAGGTGGGAGGAATCGCGCCGCATGTATCGGAACTCTCAGAGGCACTTGCGGCAAAAGGGCATGAGGTTCATATCTTCACCCGTAGTGGCGGGCTTGGTGACTACGAGATGATAAATGGTGTGCATTACCACATGGTGACGCATGACCAGTCCGGAAACATCGTTTATCAGATGGACAGGATGTGCGATGCGATGTATTCACGTTTTTTGGACGTAAGGGAGAATGGGGAATTTGATGTACTTCATGGGCACGACTGGCATCCTGTGAATGTCCTGTGCCGGATTAAGACGGAGTTTGGTGTGCCTTTTGTGATCACATATCACAGCACGGAGTGGGGCAGGAACGGAAACCAGTACGGTAGTTGGTGGGAAGCGCAGGAGATATCCCATCGGGAATGGCTTGGTGGTTTTGAGGCAAAGGAAGTTATCTCAACATCAACAATTTTGACAGATGAGATCCAGCATCTTTACCAGATACCGGATTCTAAGATAACCAAAGTTCCCAATGGGATATATGCAGGTAAGATACGAAAAATTGTTGATGCAGGTAAGGTCAAAGAAAGTATTGGAATACACCTTTTTGCACCGGTTGTGCTTTTTATCGGGCGCATGAGTTACCAAAAAGGTCCAGACCTTCTTGTTGAGGCCATACCACAAGTATTGCGTGATAATTGGGGTGCACACTTTGTTTTTGTTGGTGAAGGGGAGATGCGCCACAATTGCGAAGATATTGCAAATAAATCAGGCGTATCCGGCGCCTGCCACTTTTTAGGATATGCTTCAGACGAAACTGCCCGGGATTGGTACAATGCATGTGATATTGTGTGCGTACCTAGCCGCAATGAACCGTTCGGGATCGTTGTTCTTGAAGCATGGGATGCAGGAAAGCCTGTGGTCGCCACGGACGCCGTTCGTCTTGTTGACAATTTCAAGACCGGTATTAATGTCTTCAATAATTCGGACTCAATCGCATGGGGCATCAATTATATGATTGGCAGGCTTGCAAAAAACTCGTATGGGAAAGAAGGCAGGCGCATGGTTGAGACATTGTATGACTGGAAAACAATCGCAGATGCTACGCTGGATGTGTATGGGAAGGTTGTTTGATTAAAATACTATAAATAATGTAGAAACCGCTGCAGGCGGCGAATTCCCATATGACCAATTAAAATCAAGTTTCTTGTCATTATGTTCGTGCGTATAAATAGAATTGATAAAAAAATAATTGTGTATACTGATGTGTGTACTTATCTGCGAGTCAGTGGCGATGGAATCTGCCGCCTGCGGCGGTTCCCATGTTGGCACTAAAACCACGCATCCGATCTCTTCACTCCCACCCCCTAAACACATATTCCACATATGCGCGCAATACTTCAGCAACGCCACATGCTTGCGAGATACACCCATACAGACGAACTGGAAAACAATTGCAGACGCTACGCTGGATGTGTATGGGGAAGTTGTTAAGTTTCAACAGAAATCATAGTTTTTTGTGCGTGACTTCAATTTGTTTTCGCTGCCAATGAATAGGCATCAATAGCGGCCACCACTGCTATTATAAGGCTGCCTGAAAACAAGGTGAATATTGCGACAATTGCTGCCAGGATAAATAAAAATAATCCTCTAAACATGTGTCCTGCATAAAACTGCCCTACACCCGGTATGAGAAATGATAATATTGCTGCTAATATTGGACTTGCCATTTTTTTCACCTTTTAAATTGATATCATTTGTTCAGTTGTTGATATTGTTAATAGTTGACGGTTCAAGGTGGAATAAAAATTGAAACCCGCGCAATAACCGCCGCAGACGGCGTATTCCCATAAAATCAAAAAGAAATCCAATTATTATTTTCGTGTGCATAAATAGAATTGATACAAAATGATCGTCTGTGCTGATATGTGTGTCAATAGATATGGAATGTGCCGCATGCGGCGGTTTTTATGTCAGCACTAAAACCATCTAACCAATCTCTCCATTCACACCCCTAACCACATCTTCAACATACGCACGCAGAACTTCAGCAACACTCCATGCCTGCGAGATACACCCGCGCGGTTTATGTGGCGCGTCGCCATCGAATATCTCGGAAATTGTCCCGATACCGCCATCCTGCAAGTGTTCTCTCAAACCCAGCAATATCGCGCGCGTATGCTCACGGCTTTCTTTGGAATGGTTGTTGACCTTTGTGTACGCAGAAACATAAGGACCCATTAGCCATGCCCAGACAGTGCCGTTATGATATGCCATATCGCGCGCTATCATGTCGCCGTCACACAGTTTCTTGCACAAAGGGTCATTCATTGCCAAAGTCCGAAGTCCGACAGGTGTCAAAAGGTCGCGCTCAACCCTGTTCACAATATCGATCTCCATCTCCCGTGATAACATAGTGTATGGAAGTGAAACTGCAAGTATCTGGTTTGGTCGGATCGATGCATCCCGACTGACCATTCCGCTCTTACCGGCATCAACACTACCGGAAACACTACCGGAAATATTACCATCAACACAATCAAAAAGACACTCCTCATCAGAATTCCAGAACGTAGCGGCATAACTTTGTTTAACATCATCCGCTAACCTGTCGTAGAAGGATGTGTCTTTTTGCAGGTGTTCTGCCAGATGGGATGCGGTCTTTAGTGCATTATACCACAGGGCATTGATCTCACATGCCTTGCCGCGTCTTGGTGTTACTTCAAAGTCGCCGATCTTGGCATCCATCCATGTTAGCTGGCTTCCGTGTGTTATCAGCCCATCTGCATCCATGTGGATATCAAAATGAGTGCCATTCATGTAGTTGCGAATGATGCTGTCAACAGTATCCCACATTTTTCTGACAAAATTCACATCTTTGGTATATGCAAAATATTTTCCCACAGCATGCACGAACCACAGAGAAGCATCAACAGTATTGTAATCCGGTTTTTGGTCACTAAGATCAGCAAACCTGTTTGGTATCAAACCATCCTTGCAGTTCTTTGCAAAACTTAAAAGGATCTGTGCAGCATCCTCGAACCTTCCCGTCACAAGTGTAAGTCCTGGCAGGGATATCATAGCATCCCGCCCCCAGTCAGAGAACCAGTGGTATCCGGCTATTATCGTTCTTGAGCCAGTAGATGCACGGTTCACAATGAACGAATCTGCAGCAGGTATAAGGCCCAGAACAAAGTCATCGTCAAGTCCAGTCTTATCTTCAAGTGAGCTCAGCCGTACAAGTGCTTCCTCGTACAGTTCTTCAACATCACTGATTTTCATGGGTGATATTTCATCAACCGATGCAACAACAAAAATATTGTTCACACCTTTCTTAAGTTTGATCTCAAAAAATCCAGAGTTGTAGTTATCCTCCTGATATGCCTGCCCCCGTGAGCGTTCGGTGTCATATTCAAGATTGTAGAAACATGTCCCACCTTGTGAATATCTGGCATTGGATGTAAGCGACAGCGAAACGTCATTTGCGGTAAGTGTTGTTTCATATTCGCTTGCATCCTGTGCAAAACCAACATTGTTCGACCTTATGGTATGATGAAAATTCCGCATGCTGATAAGCGGATAAAGACGCAGTATTACATTGCTGGAACCGTCGTCGTCACCACTGTCGCCACCATTGTTCACTTCGTATTTTATGACGGTAGTATTTTGTCCATAGACCATGAAAACACGCTTGACAATCTCCATATCTCCTATCTGGTAGACAGAAGTTGGAAAAGGATCAACAGAAAATTGTTTTAGATATTCAAAACCTGTGGGATAAACCGTGTTCGGATATTTGTGTGTTGAAAGACGGAATATTTTCTCACCGACAATGATCTCCTCATCGATCGATGAGAGCAAAACAGTCCTGTCAACAGGTGGATTCAGTGCAGCGACCAGCAGTCCATGATATGTTCTTGAATTTGCACCAATGATCGTTGATGAGGCATATCCTCCAAGACCGTTGGTAGTTATCCATTCCTTCTGTATTCCGTGTTCGTAATCAAGAACACCATTATAAGAAAAACCAGCCCTGCTCATACTTCATGTCTCCATCTATGATCAAATCGTATTTAGTCAATCATTTATTCATTCAGTAAGTTATGTTAGTTGTTCTTAACTCCACGTGAGCAACACGCCGCAAGCGGCGCACTCCTCCGAAATCAATAAACGATATATTCACAAATAACAAATTAATTATTTTCTAAGTTGGTTTGAATATGACATTGCATATTATGTATTTCTTATAGGTAAGTGGTTATGGGATGCGCCGCCTTCGGCGGTTGTTTATCGTATCTTATCAAGAAGCCGGATATTATCCAGCATAAGAGCACAACTCCATCCAAGCGGTATTGCCCACGCAGGATAGCCTGTGAACTTATCCACCTGTTCAGAAAGCAGTCCCGTGCTTGTCGTGCCTCTTAGTGACCATTTGATGTAATCTGTCGCATCTATGACCAATTGCCGCACTTGTTTCTCGCTGCCGGATTCACTTTGAAGTGCGATGGCAAGCGAAAGCATTGTCTTTGAAAGCCATAGTGTGGTCACAATCCAGGGATTTCCTTCGATATAATTATCACCTTCATACCGCAGAATTCCATAGTGGTCATTGACCTTGATCCTCAATTTTTCTTCTATATTCTTGATGATCGAATAGATCATTGCCCTCTCTTCACGATTGTTCGGGGAGAGCATATTGAACGGAACGATCATCCCAAGTATGCTTGCATCAACTGTGGGATCAAGTTTTTTATTGATAATTCCTTTTGCAAAATATCCCTCATTCAACCACAGTTTTTCTATTGTTTTCATTTTCACAAAATCAGCGTGTTTTACCCATCGATCGGCAAGACCGGATTCGTCATATTTCTCTGCAATATGAGCAGCAGCAACAAGTCCGGCATACACCGAAGCATTCGTATAACTGAAACGACCGTAATACGTCTCCCAAAGGTCAATACAAGAATCATGCACGCCGCGTCGGCTTCGTTTCATCAGGTATTCGGCACCGCGCAGTACCAAAGCCCACATGTCTTCGAGGAACTCAACCTTTGTGATCCCTTTTAGTGAGCGATAGTATGTATCAATTGCATGCAGTGTTGCACCCGTTTCATCTACCTGGGTCGAGTAATCAAAATTCCCCCATGAAGGTGCGGTGTTCCCATCAAGCCAGTATCTCTGGAACCATGAACCATCAGAGAGTTGTGTCTTTTCACACCATTTGAAGAACCGATCACAATATTCCGGATAGCCTGCATCCAGTAATGCCAATACAACTTCCACACCATCGCGATTCCAGCAGAATCCATATCCCCCGCACATCTCAAAATTTGAATCAAACTCAGGTGCAGCAATAAAGGAGCCATGTTTTTCATCATTTAAAAGATTCAATGTAAGAAGAGAGCGGTTATATGCACTGAACATCTCCTGCTTTGCTACATTGTGTTCTCCAAGCACTGGGAGGCTCAACACATTCTTTTTTGACAGCCACATGATCCAGTTGTCACGTGTTTTTTCAAACACATTGTCAATTGGCTGGTTTGCGAGTTCACGCATACTTTTGTACAAACGTGTTCTTTTCTGGGCGGCACCGATAAGTACAGTGATCTCGGTCTCACCGCCGGCTTCAATATCAAGATCCCATCCAAGCGCATTGTTAAGTTGACCTATATCTTCCTTGTTGTTTTGCAGTTTTCCATCTTCCATATCATACTTTGCATTGGTCCACCAGATGGTATCCATCGACTTGCCAACTTGCCATTCTTTAAAATCAGGTATCCCTTTAAGACCGATATAGTAGTCCTGCCAGTACTGTACAAGCAGTTTCTCATCCGAATCACAAAAACATGAATTCTTTTTATTCATTTCCCCGACATTGAGATTCGAGTAATAAAAGAACTTGCCGCGCAACTGCTTTTTCGAATGGAACTTGAATTTGCGGATCAGTATGGGGACTTCCGGATGAACAAAGTCAATGATCGATATTTTGATGCCGGAGCCGTGTGATAGTTCCGTAGATACAATGTTGGAATCTTCAATGTATTCCTGAGTGGAATACCACTCATGGCTGTTGAGCCACAATAGTTTATTACCATTATAAATGCATGCCAGCGAATCCTCTACATGCTGGGCATAGTCTCGTCTTGGATAGAAGAAACCAAAAAGTTCTCCTTTCCCCCCCATTGTAACAAGCAATCGGGAATTGCCAAAAACCACATTCGGTTGTCGTATCAAGTAATATCTCCTCTCAAAAGGTGTTCAAGTTTTGCACCCTCCGGTGCAAGTGATATGATATGCTCGCACACATCGTGCCCCATGCTTTTGCATCTAACCTCACGCACATGCATGGTCTTGCCCACAACCTCTGTTATAAATCCTGCAAAATATCCGCTCATATATCCACATACAGGACGTTCGCTCTCCTTAAAATTATCTGCAATGAACGATTCGTGAACAAATATCCGCCCGCTCATGGTTTCACAATCACATTCAACGTCAAGGATTCCCCATCCGGTTGCCATGAACAACTCTTTCAAAACATCTTTGAAATTGCTCTCATCTATAGTTGTAATTCCTTTAAAGTACCTGGCTGCATTTATTCCGCCTTTTAGCCCGCTCAGCATCAACAATCCATCAGACTGCGACACATTCTCATATAGGGTTCGTATGATGTCCACGAATGTTGTTGCGCGTGCTATCACTGCTCTTTCCCCAAGCAGGTTGAGCGGAAATTCCACGGATTGTATCATTTTGTTACTTGAAATTCCGTATTCCACATCCTGCACAACGTCGAGGCCTTTGAGATCTGCAGCAAGTTTTTCCATATCAACGTTTTTATTCACCTGTGTGAAAATGATGTATTTCCCTTTTTTTGCTTGTCCGGTATTGTCAAGGTATCCAAACCGTATATTCACGTTATTGTCTGCAAAAAAGCGCATAATGTCTGCCTGTGAACTGATCGTGTCAGCATAACTGATATCAAACCAGATAACATTCGCAGTCTCATCTGCGGTACTGAACATACAAAGATCCCGAACTATATTACCAACTCCATATCTGTTTCATATCCCCGTAAAATATCATACAAGCATAACACTAATCAATTTCGCTCAGCCGTTTGAACACCTGAGCCTTGAAATCCATAATGACTGCCATGAAATTAACAGCCGCATCGAATGGTGATGAATGTATGCTGAAATATGAGTGGACATCACCGTCATCCAGCCATTTAGTACACATGTAGTAATAGTGGTCTGATGTCAGCAGGTGTTTCCAGATGCGTAAAAGTTCTTTGTCGCCTGTCTTTTTGACATACGGTCCAAGTTGTTTTGCCTCTTCAAAACAACGCCTCTGCATATCATTCCCAAGCCATGCGCTCGTATCACGTTCCATGTCAGCCCATGAGATCGTTGAAAAATCTCCTACATCGATTTCCGCAACCGGTTTGTACATATCTACGACTTCGGATGGAGTGTTGAAAGTGAGATTCCTCTTTATAACTTCATCTGGCAACGCACGTAAGAACTGAAATATACCTGTAGTTTCCCATTGGTGCTCCCCAAATGTCTCATAATCCATAAATATATTTATCGTTTCTCCACCTGCTTCTGATGCCCAGGTAGCCCATTTATCTGCTGTGAGTGGGTACTGACCCCACCATTTTGCAGAGAATCTATACCCGATATCATCACTGAGTTTGAAGTTTCTCATCAGGACTGCAATGTCACTGTCTTTTGCTTTATACACATGGTTTGGGGTGCGCCAGCCAAGCAGATTCTCTAAGCCTTCTGTAAGTATTGCCTTGTATCCCAGATCAGATGCCGTTTTTGCAATGCTGTTATTGTACAACAGTTCAGTATTTCTAAACACTTCGGGTTTCACTTTTAGCAGGTCAAAGACAAGATCGCGATGTTCACGAACCTGTTCTATGAACTCGGTCCGATCTTCGAACAATCCGGCAAGTGAATGGTAGTTAGTCTCATCCAAAAATTCCACACACCCTGAGTCTGCCATTTGCCTGAAAGTGTCAAGTACATCCGTGCCCCATTTTTCACATTGGCTCAGGAGCGTTCCTGTGATAGAGACGCTGAATTTGAACTCACCATAGTGTTCATCAATCGCATCCAGCATAACATTGTTTGTAGGAAGGTAACATTTGCGGGCAACTTTTTCGAATATTTCTTTATTTATGGATTCGTCAAAGTACCTGTTGAACCCATTGTCCCCATCTGGCCAGAACCAGCGAAGCCGGTATGGCTGGTGTATCTGAAAATAAATACAAATTGATGTCATGGCCTGACCTCCAGGATAGCACGCCGCAGATCTGATAGTATGGAAAAAAGATTCACGCTCCGCTCATATGCGATCTGTAGATTGTTGGAGTTCATGTCCAAAAGCAGGTCAGTTTGTCCAAGACAACTGTAAATGTGCTTAAAAGTATCATATTCGCGGGCATCCCTGATATTCTCCAGTTCCTGCCCTATTGTAACCAATTCATTGAGGTACAGGTTTTGCATGTGGTTGCCCAGCATACTGTGCATGCCATAACGTGCAGTCGACTCCGTTTTGAGGGTTGCCAGTTTCACGATCTTCTTTTTGTATTTGTGGACGGCCATCGATGGTGTGATCATATCCACTCCATGATCGGCAAGCGCTTGCGGTAACTCACGCACGAATCTGCATATCTTGCTCTCGTTTTTATGATGTTTTGCAAGGGTATCGTAATTGAAATACAGTGTGACAACATCCCCTTCCATGCTGCTGATCCATGATGCGAATTTATCTGCAATTAATGGATATCCGGTCCATTCTTTTTCAGAGAAACGGTTCTCGATATCTTCACTCAGGTCGATGTGTCGAAGAAGGGTTGGCAGGTGGTCATGATACAAATGGACGGGGTCGTATCCGTTCAATACGTTGTGTGATCCTTCAGATACAAGGCATTCAAATTCCATTCCTTTTAGCATCTTCCCGATGTGTTTTGATAAGATCAGTTCAGAGTTTACAAAGGTTGTTGGGGCAGTTCCAAACAGGTTGAAAATGGCATCTTTATGCTTTTTCACTTCTTCCTTAAACTTTGAGAGGTCAGGATAAAGGGAACAGATCGAATGATAATACGGTGATGCTGCAAACTCAACATTTCCTGTAGCTGCAAGTTCCAGAAAAGAATCTGTTACATCAGGATCCCATTTACACTGGTCAAGAAATGTACCTGATATGTTGAATGTATATTTTCCCCCATTGTCGATGGAATCATTGAGCACATGGTTTGTGCGGATAATATCCTTGGCCTTTTTTTCAAATCGGGAAAATGTAGTCTCCTGATCAAAGTATGTACTCATTCCAAGTATTTTATCTCCTTCACCCGGCCAGTACCATCGTATCTGGTGTGGAAGATGCACCTCCCCAATAATGCACACGGATTTCATAATATATTGATGAGATGAATGGATATTTTAGTGTATTGGTTTTACGTGGTTTCGTGCATGAGAATATCCTATCTTTCCCAAGATATACTACTCCGCAAGTATAATTTAGAACTTATCTGACAGATACAATACAATAGGTCCGAAAACATCGGAATAATGTTTTTTGCTATCGTAGGAAAACGATCTGTCCGTCGTTCTGATTCCATGCCTATGTTTTTGCAGGAGCAGTCCATTGCTCCTGCCGATACCAACATATCAAAAGTTAGTTGTGCCTCAATACACAGACAAACGGTATCTATCTGTGGTTGTAGTTTTGTCTTTGATTTTGCCGACCTTTTCTTGGCGGTGTGTTCATTCTATTGACCGGCTTTTCCAATGCTCTTTCCGGTTTTTTCATCCTTTCCATAGCAGGTAGTGTTAGTTCCTTAATAGCTACATCATTGTCTCTCAACACACTCATATAATTATCATGGTCTTTTGGGGAAAGGATATTTATTGCTTTTCCATTTGATCCCGCTCGTGCAGTTCTTCCGATCCTGTGAATATATTGTTTACTCTCTCTGGGAATTTCGTAATTGTAAACATGGGAAACATCCTTTATATCGAGTCCTCTTCCAGCTACATCTGTACATACAAGAACAGATACTTTTTTGGAATGGAATAATTCCATTATGTTATTTCGTTTGTTCTGTGTCAGTCCGCCATGGATTGCAATGGCATTGACACCGGAATTTCTCAGGTTCTTTGCGACTTTATCAGTGTTTCTTTTTGTGTTACAAAAAACCATTCCAAGGTTTGTGGTCTCGTTCTTTAGAAGGTGCACGAGAAGAAAGAGTTTCATGTCATCTTGTACTTTATAAACGACCTGATTCAATTTTTTCGGATCGATATAAGACTCTACTGCTACCTCAACCGGGTCTACCATGTACTTACGGGAAAGCCTGACAACCTCTTTTGTAATGGTTGCAGAGAACAAAAGGGTCTGCCTGTTTTCAGGACATTTCTGGATGATCTTTTCCACATCCTTTATGAATCCCATATCGAACATATGGTCTGCCTCATCAAGGACAAGGGTTTTTACATTATTTAATCGGATGGTATTTCTGCTGATATGATCGAGTAGCCTGCCCGGTGTTCCTACAACAACTTCAGCGGTCTTTAATCCTTTAATTTGCGGATTGATCCCTACACCGCCGTAGATAGATACGACTTTCAATGGGTCGTATCTTGAGAATTTCTTAAAAGAATTTGCCACCTGCTCTGCAAGTTCTCTTGTGGGGGTCAGGATCAAAGCCTGAATTCCGTATCCTCGATCGGAATTTTGTATTATGCCTGAAGCAAATGCGAGTGTCTTTCCGGAACCTGTTGCGGATCCGGCGATGACATCTTCTCCGTTAAGGATCAGGGGGATCGATTTTTCCTGTATTTCAGAGGGGTTTTCAAATCCATGTTCATCAATTGATTTCAAAATAGCGTTACTGATTCCAAGTTTTTTAAAATTATCCATAGTTAGACTTTCCATATTTTGTTTGAAAAAGCTACTTAATTGCTCAAATGCTCTTTCAGATTCATATCTTTTAGATATATTAAAAACAATTAAGGGATAAAAACAAAACTTAAATATATACTATAAAAAAGTTAAGATTAATTTACTGCTTAAAAGTTAGTGATGCTTATAAGGGTGAACTCTCTCTTATACCTTTGCCTATTTTAATGATGTGAATGCCTGACATTCATTTTTTTTTAAAGGTTTCGTTTGTAATGGTGTGGCACTTTATGCAAGATCTATTTCCGGTTTATTTGCGCGTCATCCCATCCAATAGATCGCCTGTAACACTACGAGACTCACCCATTTCTCATAAAATAACATCTATGCCCTGTCTCGCATCTGGATATGGAATATTCGCATAACACCAATTACAGAATATGAGACGACAATCACAAAGAACAAATAAATAATTCTGTCAATTATAGAAAAAATGGTTGCAATGTTGATAGGAATTTTCACCATGGTATACATTCCTATCATCACGATCGTTTTAAACCCAAATCCTCACGGAACGGGAACCACAGAGATTATCCAGAGTATAAGGGACAGGGACACCACAAGTTGGAGGATGGAAATGCCATATCCGGTACTGTGAAAGAGGACGTATGATTTGGAATAAATGAATGAGTACATAAGAACTGCGAGTCCCACATCTTTTGTAAGTGTTTGTTTATCCTTCAAAATTGTGGTGTAGGTTTTTTTGAATTCCGTAAGGTCCTGGACAACGATCTTTTCAAATATATGGTATGATTCAAATCTGTCCCTGAAAAATTTAATCGGAGTAAAATTATAAATCCGTTGCAGGTTCAACTGGCAGAAATTGATAATGGACGATCTTTTGATCTTTTGATCTTTTGCCTTGACAGGTATGTAGCAAGTGCTGACGAAAACAGGATAAGGACTATAATCTCCATCAATACCGACAGCCACCAGGGGATGTTTAAAAACAGAACACCAAAAAGCAAGGAGAATATTAAAAGTGGGATAAATACAAAATTATTGGTGGTCTGGTCCATAACAATAGTGGCATACCAGTTTGCTTTCTTATGATTCTGTAAGACATTTTTAAGAAAAAATGCCCGCCCAAATCCGCCAAAGGTTCTTGCTCGAAGCACATTGGTACTCATGCAATTCCCGGCCATCAACCCCATAAACAGGGTTTTGAACTTGATGTGTTCGATTTTGTCAACAAGATGTTTCCATTTCAGGGTCCATATCAGAAACCCTGAAAGTTCCAGCAAAAATGCAAATAGTATGAAATAGGGGTCTATGGAGCGAAGGATAAGCGTCAGTTGTTCAACATCTATAAACCAGAGAATGATGATCGCACCTATTAATCTGGCCGAAAATAATATGTTGCGAAGTTTCATTGGTGGTGACAGGGATTACATATTTAGTAATTTTGCCATGAATACGCATCGAAGTTTCAATCGCTGTCAACATATTTGTTTTTGTATGGTTTGCCCTACATAGAAACTGCATATTTTACGAATGTGAATGGATAGTGGGCATGAAACATGTGCCTACGGCGGGGTTGCTTCATGGGGGTTTAGGTATTTTAAATGTGCACCGACATTTCATCATAAACAAATACAAACTTAAAACTCGTTTAACTTTAACTGCCTGCGATGACATTCTTCTCCCGGTATCTCAACCGGATATACACTTGTCAAACACCCAAGACACAGGTTCTCTTTATCAATCCCAATTGATTTGACAAGACCATCTATACTCAGATAGCCAAGAGAATCTGCATTTATCACACCTTCAACACCAAGTACAGTCTTGTGGGCTGCAATGAGTTCATCCCTTGTCGCCATGTCAATCCCGAGATAACAAGGTGCAATAATTGCCGGACTTCCGATTCTTGCATGCACTTCAACGGCACCGGCACTACGAACCATATCAATTATCCTTCTGGATGTAGTTCCGCGCACAATGCTGTCGTCAATAAGGATTACACGCTTTCCACTAATATTCATTGAGATCGTATTCATCTTAAGTCTAACTGCAGTCTCGCGCATCGCCTGCCCAGGTATGATGAATGTACGCCCGACATAACGGTTTTTCATCAATCCTTCGCGGTATTTGATGCCCGATTTTTCAGAATATCCTATTGCAAACGTAATGCCAGAATCAGGAACCGGTGAAACCATATCTGCTTCAACCGGATGTTCGATCGAAAGCTGTTCCCCTATCCTCTCACGTACACGATATACAAGTTGACCATCGATTATCGAATCAGGTCTTGCAAAATAAATATATTCAAAAACACAATGTGCAGGATGTTTTACATTATATATCCGATGACTCTCGATCTCTCCGTCTTTAAAGACCACGATCTCGCCGGGATTTACATCACGTATAAGTTTCCCATTCAATGTATCAATTGCAACGCTTTCCGATGCAACCACATGACCACCTTTTACCTCTCCGATACAAAGCGGTTTAAGTCCAAGTGGATCCCTGACAGCTATTAACATATCATCTATCAATATAGTTAGTGAATATGAACCTACAAGCCTGCGCATAACAGCGTGAATAGAATCAACAGGATCTGATTTCAGAAGTTCTTTTACCAGAAGATGCAACATTACTTCAGTGTCTGAGTCTGTGATGAAAATACTGCCATTTGACTCAAGTTCATCATGAAGTTCTTTACTGTTTACAAGATTACCATTGTGTGCCAGAGAAACAGTACCGCCCTTAAAATTCACAATGAACGGCTGGCAATTCTCAATTCCTGATGCACCTGTTGTTGAATAACGGACATGACCAATTCCAACATGACCACTAAGGTCATTGATCTCTTCTTTAGAATAAACTTCCGGAACAAGACCCATTCCCTTAATGGAATGTACTATGTTACCATCATGAACAACTATGCCGGTAGATTCTTGCCCCCTATGCTGAAGAGCATAGAGTGCATAATATATCTGAAGAGCGGTTGGGCTTGATTGTGGATCTGCATTGTACATGACCACGCCAACAACACCGCATTCTTCTCGCATTTTAACCCTCTGGCACAAGAAAATCCTCCATTTTGGTCGAATTTACTCGCACTATATAGTTATAAAAATATACAACGAAAAAAAAATTACGTTATAATTAATTTATTGAATTAATATTTGCACTTTGCCTGCCATTTGTAACTTCTCATACGTTTGGATTTTCCAAAACCGCATGATGTGCACTGTTTTGTGTGAATATTGAGTGAAACGCTTCCGCAGCGTCTGCATTTTGCATGGGTTCGTTTCTGTTTCTTACCCATTGAAGGAGTACCTTTGGACATTTATTATCACCTTATATTATGTTTTGAACGATGTTATCTAATAAAATTGATTATTTAAACGTTGATCTAAATGACAATTATAATATGCCATTTAATATTAAATCAAATGTATTACATATATTGCCATTGAAGAATAGCATTGATACATTTATTACTTAATATACATTACGGAGATACATATACTACATTATCCCCACGTATCACAACGCTGTTCATCTTGCGGATGGATTCTCCGTCTTTTATTTCTTCAGCTTTGTCAAGCACAAGGTTCATGTGTACATCATAACCCTGCAGTTCGCCTCTGAACTCCCGTGCACCTTTTAATCGTACAATAACAGGCGTATTCAGTGAATCGTTCAATATATCAAGAGGTCTATTTTCCATATTTGATCATCCGTAATTTTGTAAATTGTACTGGTTTTTAAATTGATCTAAGATCAAATTGTCAGAGAATCATTTATGATTGTCTTTAGAACTCTTAAATCAATCGGTTGTTCAGTTGTTAACCTTAATTTCGATGCATCAAACTTGTAAGTACAATATATAAGGCTATCGAAGATATATGTATCAAATATACATACAATCATTAAAATATATGTACAATTATTTGAAGTATAAATGCCAAAATCAGAACATTATATATTAGTAGAAAACATATCCCTGATAAAATTCTCTAAAATTACAATTACACCCGCAAGTATATTAAACTAAAATAATATATTAAGGTATATTTATAATTTCAAGATATTTAATATAATTGCCATTTACATAAACCAAAAATTGAGGAAAATTTATGAATAAATTAACTAAAAAACTGTTAATTACACTATTGCTCACAATTAGCCTGATACTAATTTCCGGCTGTCTCGGAAATGAAAATACTCAAATACCAGTACCTCAAAGCACGACCACACTCCCCCAGACCTCTTCTATCGCATACAATGCCGGCGATATGAATGCAAATCCACAGGGATATGAGAGAGCTGAGATATCAGGAAAAGTTGTAGATACAATGAACTCGGGCGGTTACACATATATCCAACTTGATGATGGTACAGGAAAAGTATGGGCAGCAGTACCACAAACAATTGTTAAGATCGGTACACAAGGAACACTCACAGGAAGCATTATGAAAGACTTTACAAGCACCACACTTGGCAAGACATTTGCAGCCATCATCTTTTCAGATGGAATGCAAACAGCAGCTATCGAGAATCCCACAAATGCGGATGTACTTGAAAATCCTGCGTCATATTCTAATGTAGTTATTAGCGGTACAGTAAACCAGACAATGAACATATCTACCTACACATATATTGAAATTGATGATGGCACAGGGCTTGTATGGGCATCAGTACCCCAAACCAATCTTGCAGTAAGCGACAATGTTACCGTTGCTGGTGGTATAAATTTAGGATTTAATAGCCCCACCCTGAACAAAACATTCGATGTATTGATCATGGGTACACTCGTTACTGATGATGATACAACTACATCAGCAGAATCCATCAGTTCAATGCCCCCTGGACACGGATCTTTTATTTAAATTTGAACAAGATCGAATGTCATATCCAATAGGTGATCCAAAATGAGCAAAACACCTATTGTACTGACAATAGCAGGTACCGACTCCGGCGGAGGTGCCGGAGTTTCGGCAGACCTCAAGACATTCGCATCCATTGGCGCACATGGCACATGTGCCATCACGTCAGTTACATCACAAAACACAACAGGTGTACTTGGCGCATTCAACCTGCCACCACAGGTTGTTAAAGACCAGATCGATGCCGTGTGTATAGACATGGATGTTCAGTGGGCAAAAAGCGGAATGCTTGCCTCACCTGAAATTGTATCTACTGTTGCAGAATGCATCAAGAAATACGACCTTTCACTTGTAGTCGATCCGGTTATGGCAGCTGAGGCCGGAGGTGACTTGCTTACAACTGACGCGTTATCGGTAATGCGGGATGAATTGCTGCCACTGTGCATGATTGTAACCCCAAACACCGATGAAGCAAGTGCACTTTCCGGTATTGTAATTGAAACCCAGGATGATGCAAAATGCGCTGCAAAAATCATTGCCGATGTGGGCGTTCCAAACATAATTGTCACAGGCGGACATCTGGATGCATCTGATGTTATCTATGAATCCAAACACGATTCTTTTACAGTTATTTCGGGTGAGTTCATAAAAGGCGGCACACATGGTTCCGGGTGCACATACTCTGCAGCCCTCACAGCATATCTGGCACATGGTAATTCCGTAGTGGACAGTGCAAGATATGCAAAACGTTTTGTCGAACATGCGATCAGGGAAAGTGTTCCTATCGGAGCCGGAGTTGCTCCTGTGAATCAGGTAGCGCATATTCGTAAAAATGCAGCCAGATACGAGGTGCTTGATGAGACCAGACGTGCTGTTGAGATTCTCACCGGATGCAAGTCATTTGCCATACTAGTTCCCGAAGTCGGGTGCAATATAGCAATGGCAATAACGGGTGCTTCTGATGTGCACGATGTGGCTGCAGTTTCGGGAAGAATTGCGAAACTTAAAGGAAAAGCCGTAAATGTCGGTTGTGTCGAGTTTGGTGCAAGCAGCCATGTTGCAAGAATAATACTTGCCGCTATGCAATTCGACAATAATATTCGGGCATCGGTCAATATAAAGTACTCATTGAAAGTGCTTGAGATATGCAAAGATATGAACCTTACAATATCATCTTTTGACCGGGCAGACGAACCTGAAAAAACAAGCACTATGGACTGGGGAGTTACATATGCGATCAAAGAATACGGCAGTGTTCCCGATATAATCTCTGATGCCGGAGGGATTGGCAAGGAACCAATGATCAGGGTGCTTGGTAAAAATGCACTGGATGTTGCAAGAACTGCTGTAAAGATTGCAGAAAAACTGGATGAAAATTTAAATTAAAATGTAAATGGTAAAACTATTGACCTTACATTTACAGCATCTTTTCTATCATTTCACACGCACCTGCGATATCCCATAATCCTTTCATCTGAATTATGACTATTAAAGAAACGATTTTATATTATCAAATTAAGCACACTAGTGTATTTTAATTTATATTTTATGCCAAAAAAGGAGCAAAATACATGGAATCCACAAAGATCCTACTTGACGAAAATGAGATGCCAAAGAAATGGTACAATATATTAGCGGATCTGCCAACACCGCTTGCACCGCCGCTAAATCCTGCAACCAATGAGCCAATTGGTCCAGAGGATCTGGCAGCCATCTTTCCGATGGAATTGATCAAACAGGAAATGTCTCCTGAGCAATATATCGATATTCCGGAAGAGGTCAGGGATATCTACCGATTGTGGAGACCATCACCCGTCTATCGGGCACACAGGCTAGAAAAAGCACTCGGCACTCCTGCAAAGATATATTACAAATATGAAGGCGTAAGCCCTGCCGGAAGCCACAAGCCAAACACATCCATCCCGCAGGCATATTACAACATGAAAGAAGGTGTTGAGAGGATCACCACCGAGACCGGTGCTGGACAGTGGGGGAGTGCACTCTCACTTGCATGCAATTATTTTGACATGGAGTGCAAGGTTTACATGGTACGCTCAAGTTTTAAGCAAAAACCATACCGTAAATCACTCATCAACCTATGGGGTGCGACAGTTGTACCTTCACCAAGTCCTGACACCCAATTTGGCAGAAAGATCCTTGAAGAATTCCCAGATACATCCGGAAGTCTTGGAATTGCCATTAGTGAAGCGATCGAAGATGCTGCACTCCATGACAATACAAAATACTCACTTGGCAGTGTGTTGAACCATGTCATGTTACATCAGACTGTCATAGGTCTTGAAACACAGAAACAACTTGAAAAGGTTGACGAATATCCTGATGTGGTTATTGGTTGCTGTGGAGGCGGAAGTAACCTTGCAGGACTCAGTTTCCCATATTTGAAAGATAAAATCAATGGGAAGAAGGATGTTGAGGTTATAGCAGTCGAACCATCTGCATGCCCTACACTTACAAAAGGCAAATACGAGTATGACTTTGGGGACACTGCCGAAATGACACCACTGCTCAAAATGTACACACTCGGCCACGCATTTGTACCACCTGCGATCCATGCAGGGGGACTGAGATATCACGGCGATTCACCAATCATCAGTAACCTGTATGCTGACGGACTTATCACTGCTGAAGCATACCACCAGATTGAGATATTTGAAGCAGCAGTGACATTTGCAAGAAGTGAAGGTATAGTGCCTGCACCAGAATCTGCACATGCCATAAAATCTGCGATCGAACATGCACTCAAGTGTAAACAATCAGGGGAGGAAAAGACAATTCTCTTTGGTCTGAGCGGTCATGGACACTTCGACATGGCATCGTATGACAAATATTTCAGCAAAGAACTGAGCAACGAATAATCAAATTAAAATCGATCAAATGCACGCAAAATGCGTGCATTCTTTTTTTCTATAATAAATTTGTATTTGTATAGCTTTTTTAAAATGATTTCGCAAATGAAATGATTCGATTTGAAACCAAAAACAGTGCGACCGCCTGCAGGCGGCACGTTCCATCTATGCCAATTTGAATTAAATAAATAGTTAGCAAAACATTTATTAAAACTTGTGAAATGTGCAGATGGCGATTGAAAATTCGATGTGTATGCAGAGCAATGCGCGCTACGCGCGTGAGGTGAATCGTTTTTATCATAAACATATTAAACACTCTGTACCACAACGCTACACCATCTAAACAAAAACATAAATTTAATTTCACATTAGTTTTATGTAAGATCTTTTTTGTAGACAATCGTTCGATATGGGAATGGTATTTCAATACCTTCTGCATCAAATCTTTTCTTTATTGATTCTATAAGGTCGCATCCTGTAGAGAATGCCTTTGAACGATCCGAAACCCATATGTAAAGCCTGAGATTAACTGCAAAATCACCGAGTTCAGTCACACGAACTTTTATTTCTTCACCACCAACTACCTCGGAATGATATTTACGCACATCGTTTAAGCGCATTACTTCTGCATGTTTTTTGGCTTCTTCGATCATGATGCTACGTGCAAGGTCGATATCAGAATCATAACTGATACCGATGTTGATAGGCCAGAGTATGGTTGGATCACTGATGGACCAGTTGATTATTGCTTCTTCACTGATTATGTGGTTTGGTATGATTAGCCTGCGATTATCCCATGTTATGATCACCGTATGTCCGAGCGTGATGTCGGATATTGTACCATATTCATTATGGATTGTTACAATATCCCCTGACCTAAAAGGTCTGAATACTGCTAATGACATGCCTGAAATAATGTCGGAAAGGGTGCTCTGGGCTGCCATACCCACGACAAGTCCCGCAAATCCTGCACTTGCAAGAATAGCGAGCGACATGTTTTCAAGAAATGGAACGCTGCTGACCACGATCATGAGGCCTACAATGTATACGAAAGCGATAGCAATACGCCTGATGAGCCCGTAAACCATCTCATCGACATTCATTTTTGCACTCAGCATCTTTATCTGGGCTTTGAGCAAACGATCAACAATTCTTGCAACAATTATGGTAGATATGACAACAACAAATATGAACAAGGCATTTGCGATGTTCCCTGTAAACCACGAAGGTATATTATCAAGAATGGACATGAGTCACCTTTTTTACATTTTTTTCAGTAGATAATGATTGAGGGTCATTCTAAATAATGTTTACTGAATTGAAACGGCAGATTTGTGCACCGGATTTTGGAGTAGATGGAAATTATTAAATTAATATAGCATATGCTGATGCCCAATAAATATTAAAACAAGAAAATTCTCCCTTTGGTCGAATTGACTTGGACTACACAATCTTATAGATCATATACTACGAAAAAACGCTCACTTCGTTCGCGTTAACTCAAACTATATGTTTATAAAACATATACAATTAAAAAAAGTGGGAGAGAATAAGAAAATGCCCCTCAAATATTTCTACTTAAATTATTATTCCCTCTTTCGCCTAAAAAGAAACATTGATCCAAGTATTACTGTAAAAGACAAAAAGATTGAGGGGAATTCTCACCTTATTACTGTTTCATGATGAAATCAATGAAATCTGCACCAAGTCTGGTCTCTCGTGCCATTTTATCAGCAATATCTTTTTCTGAAAGTCCTTCTGCCCTGGAATCTTTTATGCGGTCAAAAACACTTTTTGAAACTTCAGAATATTCATTGATGTCCTTCCTGTGACCCCATACATCGCCTTCTAACAGGTCAATTCCCTGCATTGAGAGGTACATCTTAGCAGAGCCTGAAATGGTTCTCTTGTATGAACTTGGAATATGAAGTGCTTTTACATTTGGGCATTTGATGACCAATGAAAAAATATCCTTGTTAGATGGCCTAAATGCAAGATGTACGATTTCCTCTTCGTTGCCTAACGTCTCGATTTCGTCCTTTGAACTTACTACTCTTATTTTCATTATTAATACCTCTATATTTCTAATTTATATTGAAAAATAATATAATGTTGCACAACTAATTTTACAAACTGGACACCTTTGTGTATATACACAATACTATATAAAGATTATTCATCAATTGTACAAAGTGCTACCTGCAAATATAATTATTCACATATTAAAGAGTAAAAGATACTAACATTGTAACTATTCAGCTACCCTTAAGACCGGACAACGATGGCGAAAATTCGCTTATTTGTGTCTATGGCAATACATTTTTTAGTTTTTAATACTGAGTCTAAGTCTATCGATTTTAAAGATGTTTGACAATTGTGTGCAATTATCTATTTATAAATTATTAAATCTACCAATAACGTTTATTTATGGCTGAATAGTTACCTAACATTTATATAAAATTGAATGCAAAGATGTTAATGTGTCTCTAGAGTTCCATAATAAATTGATTAATAATCCAAAACTCAGATTAATTTATTTAATCTCTGCATTAATTATTATATACTTTGCAAGCTGGCTTCCTGATTTTGGAAATGTATTTGGTATAGAGGGTGCAAGAATCAGTTCAGTTGCAGCATTCGGACCTCTAAATGGCATGCTACTTGGACCATATTGGGGCGCAGCAGTTTCATTTTTTGGTATAATGGCACACGTCGTTCAACATGGATTTACAAATGTTAACACTTTTTCAATGCTAACACCAATATTTGTGATGACCTCATCAATCGTTGCAGGTTTGATAGTTGTAAAGAAAGAAAAAATTGCACTTATAATATATTCTTCTTTGATACTTTTATGGTATGTATTTGATGCCGGACGAGAGGCGTATTACTACCCATGGTTCCACATTATAATACTGGTACTATTTGTTGTATTTCACACAAAATACAAAAATAAAATCTCGAATGTAGGAGCGCATACTCTGATATTATTGTTCCTGACATCCCTTGTAGCAATACTTTCTGACCATATGGCAGGAAGTATTTCAGCTTTGATCCTATTTGACCTTCCTGCAGAAATCTTTGAATCCGTTGTTCTTATATATCCTGTTGAGCGCACAATACTAGCAATTGCTGCTGCATTGGTCATGTTTATGCTGGCTGCAGCACTTCAAAATATATTGGCGGCATCAGATGAAATTGATGATACAATCGAAAATATTAAAATGAACATTATGTTAGATTATGTAAAAAACGATGTGAAACCCATACTTAAAAAGCAAAAAAAGAATGAATGAATGAATTTTTAAATACATATCACAAGATGCTGCTTCAATCAGATTGTTCTGATATCTGGCCCATAATCTTGAAGATTGATTCTGAAAAAGGATGATTCGGTTCATTCAGTGCTAATATATCCGCATCAGTTTTTAACTGAACATCGCACATGCATGGAATTGATGCAAGAACAGGTACTCCAAATTGAGTATTGGATATTGGATTTAAGAAATGTGTTTCATGGCACATATTCTCAACGACGCCACAATTTTTACCCAACAATTTATACACACCATTGATGATTTGACCTGTTCCAATAATGCACATTTTATTTGGTTTAACAATTACAAGCACGTAATCTGCAGTTGCCACTGCATTTATTGATGAAAAGTCAACACCCGGACCAGTATCAAATATTATGACGTCCATGCCGGCATTTATTAGATCTTTTTTTGCATCCATTATTACCTGCAGAGCTTTTGCTTGCCACTTCCGATCCTTGCTGGAAATGTCTCGAATTGCAATTATATTAGGATCTGAAAGACCTACGTATAACTTTCCACTCACCCCAATTCCATCAGAAACGTCATGTATCACATCCGTAATATTGCATTTGCCAAAAAGAACATCATTTACCCATTTATTAGATCGAGTATTGAATATAGAAGAAAGAGATGGTGCCTTTGAATCCAGATCTATAAGACATACATTCTTGCCTGATGCAGCATAAGCTCCTGCCAGATTTAGAGCAATGCTTGTTTTACCAGTTCCGCCTTTGCAAGAATGTACGGCTATTGTTATGACCATTTTTCCTCAATATATATTACAACAAACTATACGAACATAATAATATTCAATACATACATATATATATATTTAACAATTAAATTTGATTAAATATCAAATTGATTTGATTTAAACTTTTTATTTACTAATCTCTGATATATTATTAATGCGGAAATAAACTTTTCTGCCTTCCCTGAATTTATCAACATGCCCCATCCGGACCAATTGATTAAGATAGTTACTTTCCACTGCACGCTCTTTATTAGTTACATTTGATACTTCTTCAGCACTAGCTTTCTGAAGTTCGAAAAGAGTGGATGCACTCGTACGTAAATGGTCAGGGAGAGACAATAGCGTCATAACATCAAGCGATTCTAATATATCACCATCAATGATATTCCTTGGTGTTCGCTCTTGTAAAAGACAATCTAATTTATCTTCTATCTGTTGCAGTTTTTCATACAATATTTCAAGGTCCATGGATTATAACAACATTTCCTTAATATGTGACTTTAATTGTAAACTGTGCATCACATATTCTGTATTACACATATACTATTAACTTTATATAAAAGGATTTCAGTTTAAAATTTGTGATGTGTCCCCCAATATTATACTCAAAATCCTTAAATACTGACAGATGCAAAAAGCTTATATAACACCTAAATGTACATGTGTAGTGCACTGGTACGAATGTGCAAAGGGGATGAAACGTGACCATATAGTTGATACGGAAAATAAAAAGGTTATGTTTAAAAATGAGTGACGATGTACTAAAAAATGCACTTGTGGATCTGAAGATGTATGCAAATGTGGAATCTTCCGCCATAATATCAAACGACGGAATTCTTGTCACATCGGATATGGACCCAAAGTTCCATCCTGAAAGTTTTGCAGCTATGGCTTCAGTTGTACGTAAAACTGCATTGATTACAATGCAAACGATAGGTAATCATTCAATCAATAAATTGATCGTTGAAAACCGCGATGGCTCAAAAATGATAACTGTATGCGCAGGCTCAAAGGTTATGGTAACTGCAATGGTAAATCCTGATATAAATATGGACTCAAGTCTAGCGGAAATTATAAAAGCAGCTGCAACAGTGAAATCATATTTTGATTAAAATTATTCCATCATCCCGCCAATACTGCCGGCATACAGCCCTATACCTTTTTCGACATATAGATACCATCGCGAGCATAACCAAATCTACGATAGTATTCCCTAACACCGATCCCACTTATAATGGATAGTTTCAAATACCCATTTTCACGCGCGAGTTCTTCTGCATATAAAAGAAGTTCTGCACCATAACCACGATGCTGCCAATCCATTTCTTTCGCGCCCACACCAACAGGCACCATCGACCCATATACATGCAGTTCCCTGACAATTGCAGCACCCTCAAGTTCGCTTCTGTGCGGTGAGCCAGGGAACCTTAGGCGCAAAAAACCAATAAGTATATCCTGCCCCACATCCTCAAATGAGATGAAATGTTCAACCCCGCCGCATGAATTGTATGACTCAACCGTAAGTTCAATGTCATCCAGATTCGGTTCTTTGCCCCTCAAAATATTATGACCTACTTCACGACAGCGAATACAACGGCATTGCCCACCCCGTTCATGCAACCTGCTTTCTGCGAGCTGGCGTATGTTACTTTTTGTGACACCACAGAATATCTGTTGTGCCGGAATGTCACGCTGGATGCGCTGCAGCCGAACCCATTTCGGCAATATTGATTTTATATCTGCAATAAGGTCAATGTTTTCTTCAATATCATGCGCCTTGTACTCACCACGCTCCCACATATCATAGAGGCGCGTACCCTCGGTAACAAGTGTAGGATATATCTTCAAATAATCCGGCATGAATTGCGGATCCGTAAATAGTTTCTTAAAACCTCTCAGATCCCGCGCGGCATCCACCCCAGGCAGTTGCGGCATCATATGGAATCCAACTTTCAAACCACTATCACGGAGAACACGGTTTGCCTCTACAGTGTCACTAACTGCGTGTCCCCGCTCGATCCGTGAAAGTACAAAATCATAGACACTCTGCACACCGATCTCAACCTTTGTAGCACCAAGACCCAGCATCCTGTCAACATGTTCCTTTCTTGCCCAGTCCGGACGTGTTTCAAATGTAATACCGATGTTCCTGACCGCAGAAGTTTCATTGGCTTCCTGTACATCCTCAATTGTCACATACGGATATTCCTTGCCAATGTTATGGACATTGTTGCGCCAATCCGTATCATAAAAATCATTCATCGCTTCAATGCATCGTTTTGTGAACCATTCCTGATAATCTATCGAGCGCGCCGAGAATGTACCCCCCATTACAATAAGTTCAGCCTTGTCAATCTCGTGCCCAATAATTTTCAACTGTGTAAGACGTGACATTACCTGCCTGTACGGGTCATATTCATTCTGGATCGCACGCATGGTTGCAGGCTCACGACCCATATAACTCTGGGGTGATGCGAATGACGAATCCGGTCCACCCGGGCACGGAACACATACACCATGCGGACAAGGAGCAGGCGAGGTCATTACAGCGACTACCGCAACACCGGAAATTGTACGCACAGGTTTTCGGCGAAGAATATCCTTTACAAGCCCCTTTTCTTCATCATTTCCCACCATAATGATATCTGCATTCTTCGGCAAAGTGGACAATTTATAGCGCCCGCTTATCTTCTTTTTCTGAAGACTCAATTGCAGTTCATCTTTGACAGTACCATCAAGCACCATATCAAGCAGTTCCCTGCAGGCTGATTCGAAATCATCTGTATTCGCTGTTGTCATTTATGGTACACACCAATTTCAAAAATTCGCAACCATTGCTTCAAGCTGTATCCTGTCATTCGAAGCATCCAGCATACGAAGATCTGCCTCTGCGATATTGTTGACATACTTTGCAATATCAGTATCTTTTTCATTGGATGTAACAACAATGCCATGCAACTGCTCCAATATCTCGGAACCCGAGAGACCATCCTCTATCAACAATTTATCGATAATCTTTCTGGCTGCCATTATGTCACCTGTAAGCGCGGATTCGAAAAGTCTGGTTATGTCTTCAGGTATTTCACCAAGGACAGCCCCATAGATAAGTTGCTGTGATATCTCATTGTTCCCTGATGACATTGATGCGATCTGCATTGTCAAAAGTGCTTTCGCCAAATTGCCTTTTGAATGATATGCGATAGCATCCAATGCATCATCTGATATTGTAAGTCCCTCCTGGACTGCTATGGAATTCACATACTCGATTAGTTTAGCATCAGAAACATAAGTGAAAAATAACTGCAACCCTCTTGAACGAAGAGGTGGTATCAATCTTGACGGTTGTGTAGTTGACAGAATGAACCTGCATGTGGTAGTGTATTTTTCCATTATGCGCCTCAGTGCGTGCTGGGCATCTGAATTAAGGGATTCGGCATTGTCAATGAAAATAATCTTAAAATCCGCATCGAGTGAACCCATACCTGCATATTCATTGATTATCTCTTTGAAAATGGAGATCACGGTTTTGCGGATCTTTTTCGGGTCGTCAGTCCCAATGATACGGATGAAACGCTTATCCCGCACAAGATACTGTTTGCCCTGATCAAAAAAATCAGAGGCATTGAAATATGTGAAATTGCGTTCATACCCTTCACCATAGAGTTCATACGCCAATGCAAAAGCAACAGACGCTTTTCCGGAATTCACAGGTCCATGAAATACAAGATGCGGAAGGTTATTCGACTGGACAAGTTGGCAGATGGTAGTGACTGACTGTTCGTTCCCTATTACACCATTAAGGGTATGTGGACGGTATTTTACAGTCCATACATCTTTTTTCGTCTTCACCAATGAATCACCTGTATTTTGTATTGTACCGGATCGCTGTTTCGATCAATCTGTTTTTTGCAATACCTCTTTTATCACGATCCCGTAAACAGGTCTTGCGACCAATACACCTATCATCACACCAACGATAGTGGTTATCGCAAACCCTTTAAGAGCACCAAATCCCATCACAACAAGAGGTGACATTGCGATCGTGGTTGTTGCCGCAGCAGCAAAAATGATGGCAAATGCCTTTGTTATCCTTTCAAGATATATCTTTATTGATGGCAGTTTTCCCTCATAAAGAACTTCATCCGTGATGATCACAAGATGGTCAATACCAGTTCCTATCACTGCAATTATACCTGCAATACTTGCAAGGTCAAGTTGCCAGCCCACTGCACCCGCAAATCCAAGGATCATAAAAACTTCACTGACGGAAGTTGCTACCATCGGAATCAATATTTCTTTTTGATGATACCTGCGGAACACAACAAAAGCGACTGCAAGCAGCGAAAGAAGACCTGCTATTACAGATTGGGTCTTGAACTGCTTACCAAGTCCCGCATCAACGTGGCCTGACCCTACAAGTTCCACATTCACAGGAAGCGCACCTGCTCGAAGGTGTATCTGTAATTGTTCAGCCTGAATCTTGCTTTCCTCATCTCCACCTGTAGAGGATTCCCATGAGTATATCGGAAACTGTTCTAGCCTTGTAGCTGCACTTGGACTCAAGGGAGCACTGTAAACTATATTTTCATCAAGATACATATCCAGCCAGTGTGCATCCGGATTGCTGGATGCGCCTGTTTCTATAGCGATCCTCTGGAGTGCAAGTGCACCCGATTCGGTTAGCCTGAATGGTGTGCTCCATTGGCCATCATGGAATCCCGGAACTCCAACACTTTCAATATCGTCACCATAAAGGACATGTACGCTGTCATTATCCGTTGTCTGTATACGAATCTCAAATTTACCAGGTTTTTCCACAATATCCTTTGCAGTAGCAAGATCAATACCTGCGAAGTCAATCAAGATATAATCCTCGCCAACTGTACGAACTGGTATTTCTTTCAAGCCAAGTGAATATGAATTCAATTTATCAGTCAGGATATTTTTGGTCATATCCCGAGTCTCTGTTGTAACACCTTCACGGTATTTCAGTGTCCCATCTGTGTTCTTTACGATAGAACCACCAACAGTTGCCATAAGATCCTGCAGTTCCTGCTCAGATACGGCAGTCCTTATCTCATATTGTACGCCGTCCACGTAAGCAATAGGCACTACCTCAGTGCTGAGTGAATTTGATAAAAATGCAACTATAAGCGACTCTTTAGTAGAGTATAGTGTGACTTCGGTCTTGTTGTCCTTGCGATTGATCGTTGCCTGTCCAAGCCTGAGTAGGTCTATTTGTGTTTGTGTGATGAAATCGTCTGTTGTGAACGTAACATAAGCCTGACTATTGGTAGCACCATCATCCGGAATACCTACATCCGTAATTTCTATGGACTTTCCAATTGTGGATTCTATCATTTGTTTAACGATCATTCCTGGATCTGCATCAACCTGTACGACAGCACCCTGAAGTTTGATCTGGAGCCATGAACCGCCTTCAAGATCAAGACCGTAATTGAGATTGGTCGTTAAACCTTCACCGGAAACATACCATGGATGGATCGCGACCAGTGATGCAAGAAGTACCAGTATGAATAAGCGGACACGTGTGTTTTTGAAAATACTTTGATTCTCTTTATCCTTTACTTCATCTCCCCTCATGCCCTTCGCCTCCTTGGTGATGTTCGCTCAACATGCCAGCGAAGGAGTCCCGTGTTTAGCAACCATGTGTTCATAATATCGGCTGCCAGTCCAAAGATGAGAACAATTGAGATGTCCGAAAGCATGGACATCTGTGGGAGTGATGAAGAGATGAGATATGAATAAGTGGATACAACATACATCACGACAAGTGCTGCGAGTGTGGTCGTTGTCATTGTGATACCAGTGTGCATTGCCCGTGATATCTTTTCCTCGACCGTACCACGTCGTTTGAGTACGCGTGTTGTAAGGAGAATGTCACTGTCTACAGAATAACCGATAAGCATTAAGAGTGCAGCAACAGTTCCAAGTGATAACTCGATCCCTGCAATGTTCATGAATGCGGCTGCGATTATTATATCCGAAAATGCAGATGCCACTACCGCCAATGATGGAACAGTTGTCCTGAATATCAAGAAAACAACTGCTGCCATTCCCAAAAATGATAATATTACGGCTTTTACTGCCTGTAGTTGGAGAGCAGTGCCATATACTGCACCGATCTGTTTGATCTCTACATCTGAATAACTGGCTGTGATGTCATCTTCAAGTGCTCGCTGCACTTTTCCATCCATTGGACCAAATTGGATGACAACTCTCTCGCCTGCCGATCTGGCATCGATTATAGGATATTCGGAATATTTGGCTTCAATGGAAAGAGCGGAATCACTTGTTGTGACTGCGATCATGGTGCCGCCTTTAAATTCCATTCCAAGTTTAACAGGCGCACCTGTGCTTGCAAACGTAAATGCCAATACCAATATCGATAACACAAAGACCGCAATTGGAATTGTCAACAATTGACGGTTATCGTGCTTTTTTACAAATGAATCCAATGATTCCGTTAGACTAAATGTCATATTTTTGTGCTCCAATTCACACTCTGTGCCATATCGCTCAATTCTCGAAAGATATGATTTTTCCTTATGTGATGATTACTTCCACATACAATACACATATATATACCACTTACTGTTTATTGAATTTGATGACTGATATACAGACAGACAGACCATCCATTGATGATTATTTTTTAGAGATTGCATCCGTTGTTGCAAAACGTGCCACATGCCTACGAAATACAGTCGGTGCTGTAATCGTAAGAGACAAACGAATCCTGTCCACAGGATACAACGGTGCCCCCCGAAACCTTGAACATTGTCTTGATATCGGCTGCATAAGAGATCAGGAAAATATTGCATCCGGAACCCGTCATGAAAAATGCCGTGCTGTTCATGCGGAACAAAACGCGATCATACAGGCGGCACTTCACGGCGTGGGCACTGAAGGTGCAACAATCTACTGTACACATCAACCATGTATCCTGTGTACAAAAATGATAATAAATGCACATATCGAGAAGGTGGTTTATACCACATCATATCCCGATGCCGATTCCATCAAGTTTTTCAAAGAGGCGGGTGTTGAAGTGGTAAATATTCCGCAAAAGGTGCAACCACAAAAGATACAAATGTCGGCATAACCGAAACCAGTATCCATATACTCATTTTTAAAACCGATGCATCAACCCGCCGCAGGCGGCATATTCCAATCATCATCAATGATTTATAAATTTATATCGTTGAAGAATACTCGTTTTTTAATTGCCATTTTTTTAGTTTTCATTTTTAAAAAATATTTTATTTATTGAGTAAATATGATTCCAATATTGCCTGCTACAAAGATACGCACAATCAATTTTTGAAAATTTGCAATTATTATAATTTATTGGTCATGAAACGTGCCGCTTAGCGACGGTCATGACGTTTCTTAATTCAACTCAACAATCACAAACATCGCAGCCCTTTTCTGACAACATCCTCACCATCAGGACGGTAAGTTTCCTTTATCGTAACATCAATATCCACATACATCTCAAGCCCCCTGATTATCACAACCGGATTGCCGCCATCCCCCTCCCCCATCAGCAAATTTGCAGTTCCTGCAATCTCATCGGCAACCCCTTCTTCGGTTATTTCAAGCACTCTGCCAAATAGGTCTTTTTCCCCACACCAGTTCTTTATCGGTGCGATATTGGATAGACCGATTGCCACGCCTGTCTGCCCGATCTTAAAGGCGCGACCGTTCGTGTCTGTGATTATCACGCTGACACGTTTTGAAGTGATTTTGTGTATCCCTTCAACGATCTGTTTTGCACTCGCATCGGGGTCTTTGGGCAACTCAAGAAGTAATCCATTCTCTACATTCGAATTATCAATGCCTGCTTTTATGCACACGTGCCCGTTGAGTGTTTCAACAAGCAGTATAGGCGACTCAACCAGACATTCCCTGCTCCTGTCAAGAACAGCCTGAATGAAACGCGGGTCTTCACCATTCTTGCATGCAATTTCCAGAGCAGGTTGCGTGGGAACTATACCATCAAGTACGAATGTTCGACCTTCGGACTTGGACACGATCGTTGATGCAATCACAACAATATCGTTATCCTGTATTCCCGTGTTCTCACATATTAGTGCTGCAAGGTCATCCCCTTTTTTTATCAATGGGATGTTGTCAACGGTGAATGCTTCGAGTTTCAATTGCAATTGTATTCCTCGATGCGTGAAATAGCGTTGGGGATAAATAAGATTATCTATATAGTACATTTTGCGGCGATGATGATAGTTACCCCGACTAAGCAAAAGATGACGATAGCATTTTTACTGATGCCGCAAATCACAATCGGGTGCTTTGAAACATTTTAAAAAAAGAAGATCAAGCGGCCACATAACTCCATGAATACGGATTGATATGTGGGCGCTTACACTCAAACAATATTAATTTGTATCTTGAAAAACATCACTCGATCATTATCCTGTGACCTTCTTCAATAGCCGATTTGGGAAGCGTAAGAGTCAGGACACCGTCATCAAGTTTTGCCTTTGCGCCTTCTTGCGTGACGAAAGAAGGAAGCATAATGGCACGATGGAAACTGTTATACATGCGCTCATGTCGCACATAACCTTCCTCTTCGACATCGGATTCCTTGCTGCATTTTGCGTTTATCTCAAGGACATTATCCTTTACGTTGATCTCTACATCCTTCTTATCGACGCCAGGCACATCAGTTTTGACAATTATCTTGTCACCTTCTTCCTTTACGTCCATAAGAGGCGATATTGTCTTTTCACCAAGCCACTCTTCTCTGGGTGCGAAATGTTCAAACAATTGATTCAATCGCTCCTGTGTCCGGTTGATCTCTTCAAATGGGTCCCATTGCGAAACTGCAGGTGACCTCCAGCGTGTTAATCCAAATTTCATTTACAACCACTCCTGATTATATAACATATATATATCCGTGGATATGGTAAATATAGTTTTTGGATGTGAGATGTAGAGTTTTGGAATCGCAAGAGGAGAATATACATGAATAGTTCTGAAATGGACCATTGTGTATTTCTGGATCCATTGGGGCAAGTTTGTTCATGTATAAAATTTATGGGATTATGTTATGTACATCGAGTTAATTCTACCGCAGGGATGGCTGCATGATGCGACTTGTCAAACAGGATTTGTTAAACGTAAACGAAAAATCGATCCACCCATCATGTTTTAGATATTGGTTTTTGTATTTTGGTCTTCAAGCATAGCCAGGAGGTGCGAATAATATATTATTGAGGTTAATAGAAATCATAAATCCGGACATAAATATTACGACCACTTAATGATGTTAACATGCCCCATCAGTGACAGTATGCGCTTGTGATATATTGCTGTATCATCCGGTGTGTATTGAAGAACGATGCATTGAGAGCAATACTGTGACATACCATATCCATCCATTTTGGCTTGTCATCGTAGAACATAGGTAGTATTTCATGTTCAAGCTTATTATACAGATCACTTGCATCCGCCGCATTATCAGTTTTTATTTCTTCTTTTGCATCAGTGGGCTTTAGACCTATGCCCCATCCGGTAGCGTCTTTTATATATCCTTCAAGCCACCAGCCGTCGAACACGCTCAGATTGAGAACACCGTTGTGGCATGCTTTCATACCGCTTGTTCCTGATGCTTCCATGGGTCGCTGCGGTGTGTTCAACCATACATCTACACCTGAGATCATCAATCTGGATAGACCCATGTTATAATTTGGAAGATAGGCTATCTTTATCCTCCCACTTAATTCTTCTATACGGGTATGGATGCGCCTGATAGTTTCCTTTCCACCTAAGTCGGCAGGATGGGCTTTGCCTGCAAAGATTATCTGTATCTCACCCGCATTGTCATTGATGCGAACAAGATTCTCAATGTCATGAAACAGCAACTCCATACGCTTATATGCTGTTGCCCGCCGTGCAAATCCTATTGTCAAAATATCATGGTCCATCCCTGCGTTTGTCAGACTGTTGACCTTATCGATAAGTCTCTTTTTAGCTACCATATGGGCATCCCATATCTCGGGATTCGGTATGCTGAGAGCATATCGGAGGGTGAATGGATCAGTTCGCCATCCTGGCATGTATTTATCATATAATTTTGCAAAAGATTCGCAAACCCATGTCGGAGAGTGTACCCCGTTTGTGATGGAATCTATACTATATCCAGGGAACATGCTTCTTGAGACTTCAGTATGTTTCTTTGCCACACCATTGATAAAGCGGCTCATACGCAATGCAAGGAGGGTCATATTCAGCATGCCATCTGTGTGTATTTCATCGTCCATTTCGAAGCGTGAGATATTGCCGTACATGTTCCGGACGATACCGTGCGGGAACTTGTCATGACCTGCAGGAACAGGCGTATGGGTGGTGAAAACACACATCTTCCTCACGTTATGCGGGTCATAAGCTGGCTTATTATTGTCAACCTTATCACGCTCCAGCAATTCAAGGGTCAGCAGAGCAGCATGTCCTTCGTTCATGTGGTATTTCCTTATACCAGTATAACCGAGTTCTTTTAGTATACTAACTCCTGCAATACCGAGCACCATCTCCTGCGCGAAACGATACTGCAGATCTCCGCCGTACAGATAGCTTGTTATGGCGCAATCGTATTCTGAATTTCCCTCAACGTTCGTATCAAGCAGGTATACGGGAACAGTGGCACCGCCCACACCTGTTACGGTATATTGCCAGACCTGCACTGTGACATTTCTCCCTTCTATATGCAGAGTAGTTTTTGCGGGCAGAAGTGTCAAAAAGTTGTCTTTGTTCCAGGATACTGGCATTTCTATCTGGTTTCCATCGGAGTCAAGTTTTTGGTAGAAATATCCCCTTTCACTCAATAATGTGATCCCCACTATAGGTACGCCAAGGTCTGCACATGATCGTATAGTATCTCCTGCCAGCACACCAAGTCCGCCGCTATATGTTGGAATGCGACTATCGAGCCCTATCTCCATTGAGTAATATGCTATGATCCGATCTTTTTTATCAATCCCTTTATCAAATTGTAACATACTCCAACTCCTGTGCTAAAATTAATGTTCGATTCTATATACATATTATGATGGAATTGCCATGAACATGAACTGTTTCATGTAAATATTTTTTAGTTCGTTAACAGGAAAAAAAATCCATATTGCAGATAAAGTATGGTTTTGGAGAATACTGATACACTGATTAAAGTAGAAAACATAAATGTTGATGATTGCTGGAAAAACAGTCACTCATTCTTGAATGATGCCGGCTGGCCTGTCATTTGCAGCACAGAGTGCCACAACTGGGAATCCAGATCAACCTTTTTCCTTTTTGCAGTCACAATTTCCATTGGCAGATGAGTGAACTGACCGTTGAATATCCCAACCAGCATACCCGTTCTTCCGGACATGCCTGCATGAACCGCCATCTGTGACAGTTGTAAACAGAAGATCGAATCATTTGGCGTCGGAGGGCGGCTTCGGATACTATAACTCGGGTCAAGATACTTGATCGTTGTCGGGATATTTTTCGTTTTCAGGTGGGCTTCTATACGCTCCTTCAAATAAATCCCAAAATCAAGGAGTTTTACGTTCCCGGACAGGTCGTATTGAGGATTATCAGGGTCAGAAACATATTTTTGTCCCACCCCCTCCGAAACCACAATAACTGCATGCTTACGCTCCAAAAGCCGTTTTTCCAGCTGTCTTAAAAACCCCTTCTCTCCCTCCAGTTCAAATTCCATCTCAGGTATCAAACAATAATTCGCATCATTCGTTGCAAGCGTGGCATTCACAGCAATGAAACCAGACTCCCTCCCCATCACCTTAACGATGCCTATACCGTTAACAGCAGACCTGGCCTCAACATGCGCCGCATAGATGGAAACACAAGCTTCCGAAAAAGCAGTTTCCATACCAAAAGATTTATCGATGAAATTGATATCGTTGTCAATGGTCTTGGGAATACCGATCACGGCTATCTTCAAACCTCGCTTCTCGATCTCCCCCGCGATATCCAATGCTCCCCGGAGAGTGCCATCGCCGCCGATAGCATAAAGGATCTTCACTTCCAGTTCCACCAGCCGGTCGACAATCTTTTTTGTATCCTGCGGCCCTCTGGATGAACCAAGTACAGTGCCGCCCTGAGAGTGGATAAATTCCACAAATTCCGGTGTCAGAGGTATTACTTCGTGACCGTTTTCCTTGATGAAACCGGCATAACCATAGCGAATGCCATATCCCACCTTATTATTATAGCGAAAAAAATTCAGCATGACGATCCCACTGATCACAGAATTAAGCCCCGGGCAGAGTCCTCCGCAGGTCACAATAGCATATGTGGCTTTGCCTAACTCAAAAAACAGCTTTTTCTTTGGCCCTGCTTTCTCAAAAGCAGGCAGATCTATGCCTTTTTCCAAAAGGGATTCCACTGAACTTTTATCGATCACAGCCAGTATATGCTCGTTGTCTGGTACATAGAACTGCTGGTTCTCGAATTTATTGTTCAGATAAATATCATTGGATTCGTATAAACATTCACCCAGTTTTCTTACTGATAGGTCATACCCCAGAAGTTCTTTCTCAATAGGATGCAACTCATGAATATCTGACAATGGTGGCATATCTTTTCTCCTCACTTTTACTTACATTTCAAACTATACAACTAACCTTAAATTATATCAGTTAACCGAAAAGAGAGATCAAGTCGCTGACGATATCCCCAGTACAATATAGTATAAAACCTGTATAAAACGTTATCATCACAATTCTCCGCTACACTTATTTGATTCTATTGAAGTTTTATTAATTTCCATGATTTGCCATGCATTTCAATCATATATAAAAAAAACCGTTGTTCTAAACCATACATATTGTTTTATAAAGGAGCAGAGTACTAGTGACGTCTTCAAAAACGAAAATGAGTGAATTCAATGGTAAAAATAAAAGGACACGAAATTGGTTCAATAGTTGTAAAGGATGCCAGTAATCGAAGATCGATACAATTTAAGAATAATATTATTAAGATCTTAAAGAAGATCGATGTTATCGAAGATGACATTAATATCCCTCTTGAAAAAATTGCGATAAAAAAAGCAAAAGCTTCTGCAACCTGGTACATATCGGATCATCGAATGCATTTTAGTCATAATATGCAAAGCAAATATGTAGAAAATCTTTATGTTTTATTTAAGGTAATTGAGATTGAAGTAAATCTGGTCATTTCTGGTGAAAATACACTACGCGATTTTATTTCAGAATTTAAAGAGGATTCAGATGTCTATGACAGGCGCAAAGAGGCGCGAGAGTTTTTTGATTGTCCCCATGATGAGACGGATTTTGAGGTCATCAATAAAAAATACAAGGTTATGGCAAAAGAATTGCATCCGGATATGTCAACCGGAGACACTGAGAAATTCAAGAAGCTAAATATTGCACATAAGATACTGAAGAGAGAATTGACCTAAGATCACTTCAGGCCTCAAGGAATTAAAAAATCTTTCAATTTGCTATTGTGAATAATTACAGGCGTAGCTATACATATTTAAAATTGATTTTTCGATAACGTAAAAAAAGATCGTCATCGCCATATTTTATAAAATCACTTCAATACAGCCCACACAACTTGTTTTCATTTAATCTGCAAAAAGTTATTAATAATCTGACTTTCTCTTATCCTACATGGCGAGTGAAGTAAAATGGTATCATATTCCTGCAGATGAAATCATATCACTTTTGCAGAGCAGTCTGGATGGCATCACCCAGGAGGAAGCGTCAAACAGGCTTATAAGGGACGGTTACAATGAGGTCGAGCCAAAAAAAGAGCACGGGCCTGTATACAAGTTCCTGAAACAGTTTGCAAGTCCTCTGATCTATGTACTGCTCGCCGCTGCAGTAGTAACATTATTTTTGAAGGAATATGCAGACATGACCGTCATTATGGGGGTTGTGCTTGCAAATGCAATTATAGGTTTTATTCAGGAGTATAAGGCCGAGCGTGCCCTTGAATCACTTGCAAAGATGCTGGTGCCTGAGGCCAGCGTTATCAGGAATGGTCAGCGCTGGACAATACACAGCAGGGAACTGGTTGCAGGTGATGTCGTTTTGTTAGAAGCCGGTGACCGGGTGCCTGCAGACCTGCGCGCCTTTTATGTGAAAAATCTAAGGGCGGATGAATCTCTGCTGACCGGAGAATCCATGGCTGTGGAAAAGATTACCGACCCTATCGAAAAGGAGAACATCCCGCCTGCTGACCAGAAGAACATGCTCTTTGCAGGCACCCTGATCACCCAGGGATTGGGCAGGGGTATTGTTGTTGCAACGGCAAAGGATACTGAGATAGGCAAGATATCCGAGTTCATCCGGCAGAGTGGTGAGATGGCCACACCCCTTGTAAAAAAGATTGCACGCTTAAGTCTTATCCTCTCAGTGGTGATTCTACTGATATCTTTGTTCACGTTCGTGGTCGGCATACTTTGGGGGATGGAGACAGTGGAGATATTCCTTGCCGCTGTCAGTCTGGCCGTAGCAGCAATCCCTGAAGGGCTTCCTGCTATTATTACCATTTCACTTGCGATCGCTATCAAGTCAATGGCATCAAAAAATGCCATCATACGCACAATGCCTGCTGTGGAAACTCTGGGCTCGGCCACGGTCATATGCTCTGACAAGACAGGAACCCTGACAAAAAACCAGATGACTGTGACAGAAATATACACGTCAGGGAAAAGGTATCATGTCACAGGAACAGGTTACGTACCTGAAGGAAACTTTATCCTGAATGACTTAAGAATAGAACCCATAAGCAATCCTGCACTGATCGAGACCTTAAGAGTAGGTATGCTGTGCAATGATGCATCCATTGTGGAGGATAATGGGATAGATGGTGACCCAACGGAAGGGGCGCTTTTGATAACTGGCTTAAAGGCTGGAAAATTCCACCTGCCAAGACTTGATGTCATACCATTCCAGTCAGAAACCAGGTACATGGCAACACTGCACATGGATTCTGACGGCAACAAGCTGATCTATGTGAAAGGCTCGCCTGAGAAGATGATGGAGCTGTGCAATTATGAGTATAGTGGTATGCTTGATGTTGACAGTGTTCATAAGGCCGCAGAGGAGATGGCTTCAGGGGGACTGAGGGTCATCGGTATGGCATATAAAAAGGTGGGAGCTGATGTTGAGCAGATAAAGCCTGATGATATCCAGAATCTGGTCTTTGTAGGATTGCAGGGTATGATCGACCCGCCCAGAGAAGAGGTGAAGATCTCCATCGAGAAATGCAAGACTGCGGGCATACGGGTCATCATGATTACAGGCGACCACTTAAAAACAGCCCAGAGCATTGCAGCACAACTTGGCATAAGGACAAAAGGCGCACTGGGCGGCAGCGATATTGAGAAAATGACTGATGAACAGCTTACTGAAGCGCTGGATACTGTTTCGGTATTTGCCAGAACTGCACCTGAACACAAGTTCCGTATTGTCCAGCTTCTTCAGGCTAAAGGAGAGGTTGTGGCAGTTACAGGTGACGGCATCAATGATGCTCCTGCCTTGAAGACTGCCGACATCGGCATCGCAATGGGGCTCTCCGGCACCGAGGTTGCCAGAGAGGCGTCTGATATGGTGCTTGCAGATGATAATTTTGCATCCATAGTCTCTGCTGTTGAGGAAGGACGGGACGTGTACAGCAAGATCCAAAAGATTATATTGTGGACCCTGCCAACCAATGGCGGCGAAGGGCTTATGATAATGGCAGCTATCCTGCTTGGTGTCACGCTTCCTCTTTTGCCCCTGCATATCCTGTGGATAAATACCATCACTGCAATAGGTCTTGGTGTGTCCATTGTTATGGAGCCAAAGGAAAAGGGATTGCTGAACAGGCCTCCCCGCAGTCCTGATGAACCGCTTCTGTTGCCAGTGATAAAGTGGAGGATTGTGCTTGTATCCCTGCTAATGGTGGCTGCCACCTTCCTGTTGTTTTTCTTCGAATTAGATAACAATGGCAGAGGACTTGATACGGCTCGCACGATAGCGCTAAACACTATTGTCTTCTTTGAGATATTCTACCTGTATAATTCCAAGTCTATATATGACTATGTGGCAGGCTCTTTGTTCTCCAACAGGTTCATGCTCCTTGGCACAGCGATTGTGATGGGATTGCAGATGCTTATCACGTATCATCCGGTCATGAACACTGTGTTTAAGACCGCTCCTCTTGGACTGGAGGACTGGGCACGGATTATAGGGGTATCCAGCACTGTGTTTTTTATTGTGGAATTCGAGAAATTCCTGCATAAAAAAAAGGAGGCGAAGAAGAGGGTTTGGTAATATCTCATATCATAAATGATATGTCAAGAAAATGCTCACTTCGTTCGCATTAACTTGAACTATATAATTTCATAAATTATAGAGGCTGTCTAACAATTACTATGGACGATAAAATCAAACCTTATTTATTGATTTAAAGCCATATTTGTCCTTCTTTTATCTGTGATTTTGGATTGTTGGACAGCCTCTATATACTACAAGAAAATCCTCGCTACGCTCGGATTGACTTAAACTACATAATCCTATAGACTATATAAAAGAATAAAACCTCTACCGTTATGCAGTTAGGGGTGATTCTTCTGCTTCATTCGAATAAAATGGATTATTATTGATCTGCCAATAGCAAAGCATATATTGTTACCAGTAATCTTTTCTTATATACTAAACTTTTAGAACAGTTTATAGTTTAACTCATTAAATGCGCTTATGTCCATCGACCCATGAATGACAATATAAATGATAAACATGAAATGATCGGATTTAAAGATCAAATTACAGAGATACAGACAGCCATAGATAGTTTTAGATCCGGGCAAAAGAAGAATATTGCAATCATAGCAGAACCTTTCGGGGGAAAGACCACACTGTTGAATGAGATCGAAAAGAATAATCCACTATATATAACAAAAGTATCTTTATCGTCAATTGTAAAAGATATCAGTGAAATTAAAGTTAAAAATGAAAATCGGATTATGATATTCGATCACTGTGAATTCCTTTACATGGGTAGGATTGGTGGTTTTGATATCCTCGACGAATTTTTGAAAACAATTATTTCCTCTGATAAAATGTTTATCACCACATGGAATGTATACTCATGGAATTATCTTGATGCTGCGATCAATATAGGCAAAATGTTCCCGATCCAGATAAAGCTATCAAAATTCAGCGTGGATTATATCAAACAATCTTTATTGTCTACGTACAAAGAAGATGAGATACAATTTGTTGATGACATTGCAATTAAAAAAGATAAACTTGTGAAACTTATGAAATATCCACTTAATGTGATGTCATTTAAAAAACCCATTAATATCCCGTATATTAAGATAAATCGTAATATCCTAAAAATTCGACTGAGTAAAAAAAAGGAGAATATAACAGTCCAGGATATTATTTTTGAAAAAATAAACCATATTTCAAATGGGAATCCCGGAATTGCAGAAATCGTCTGGAAAAAAAGCATTCAATACCCATTGATCAAACCCAGTTGGATAAATGAATTTTCATTCAATATCGATCTTAATTATGATGAGGCTTTTATTTTGAGCATTATACTTTCAATGAAATCGATCAAAAGAGAGGATCTGGTAAAAATCATTGGCTCGGATTTCAGAATCGATTTCATCATTTTCACCTTATTAAAACAGGATCTAATAACGGCCCATGATGATGATTTTTTAATCCGACCGGAAGCATTTAAAAGTGTAGTATTATTCCTTAATAAACTTAGGCTGGTGTGGTAAATGGCAGTAAATAGCACCACAATTGATCTACCCTCAATTGACCTGGGAACGATCCTGGATTCCATATTAATACTGATATTTGCATACATCCTCAACCGCATAATCACTTTTATCCTCACATGGCTTTCAGAAAATGTCGGCATATACAGGATAAATGTGAAAATGGTAATACCGTTATTAAAATACTCAATTTATATAATAGCTATTTATTATATCCTAAATGATGTGCTAAATCTATCTTCTGAACATCTTATTGTTTTTGGGGGACTTCTGGGCGCAGGAATTGGATTTGGACTTAAGGACCTATTTGCTGATGTGGTAGGCGGGATCGTGATCACACTTGAGAAACCATATCAGATTGGAGACAAAATAAAGATCAGAGATAACTATGGCGAAGTCAGTGACATTGGGATACGTGCTACTAAAATTATTACGTTTGATGACGACCTCGTTTCAATCCCAAATTTTTTAATTTTCAGCGAATCAGTAGCAAGCGCAAATTCAGGAAATCCGGAAATGATGAAAGTTATCGATATATACATAGATCATGATTCTGATACAGAATTAGCCATTAAAATTTTAAAAGAGGCATTAATAACATCAAAATATGTATTCATATCTAAAAAACGTCCATATACGGTTCTTATAAAAGATCACCCCTACTACAAGTGCCTGCGTGCAAAAGCTTATGTAAATGACCTCAGATATGAGTTTGAATTCGAATCCGATGTGACGCGAAGAACATTAAACGAGTTCTCAAAAAATTCGATCAAAACACCAAAATTAAATATTATAAGTGGAGAAGGGGGTTAATTCCCCTTCTTTTTTTAATCACTTTCTTTTTTAATTTCATTTGCAAACCACATCGTGCGCTGTGAGAATGCGATTTCGATCCCATTTTCTTCCAGGGTCTTTTTTATTACCCACAATAACTCCATTTTAACCCCATACCACTCAGTTGATGGAGACCAGATCCTTACAATTATATTGACTGAATTGTCCCCTAGATTATCCACAAAAGCCTGTGGCACAGGGCTCTTAAGAGCAAAAGGATGTGCTTCAATAAGTTCTTTTATTATGCCTATAGCCATATCAGCATCGTCACTGTACCTTATCCCGACAACGTACTCAAAACGCCTGGCAACATTTGCGACATAATTGGTTATGGTATTTGTGAAGACGGTCTCATTTGGCATCCTGATATACAATCTATCATAATTTCGTATTATAGTTGAAATTATACTAATATCCTCAACAGTTCCCATTACACCACTTATATTTACATTATCACCAACTTTTATTGGCCGCTCGATCATTAGAAAAAGTCTGGATATCAAGTTGCTTACGATGCTTTGACTGGCAAAACCTATTACCAGTCCTGCTATACTCCCGGATACAAGCAAACTGGAAGGTTGCACCCCAAGGATAGGGAGCACAAATATCAGGAGGACAAAAATAATGAAACTATACTGAACAATTTTGATAATAATATCAAGGTGTTTTTTGTTGATCTTTTCTTTGAAAGATCTACGAAGACGGATAGAGATAACTTTCCCTATCAGAACTGCAATTAAAATCGTCGCTATAGACAAAAGAACCTTAAAAACTATGTCGCCCATGCTGGAAACCACTGCTGTAGGATCAGTAACGTTCATAGACCTTTCTCCATAAGAAATTTCGTCCTTAATACAGCGACTTTTCTTGTAGTGTCATGTCAACAGTATAATGTCGTAAAATATATTAGATATGACCTTCATA
>JAMJFS010000007.1 GCA_023544565.1 Methanosarcinaceae archaeon | reverse complement strand
AACCTGTTACCCTCTCATCCTTTTAAGTACATGAATTAGTACGTTTTGGACATATAAGTAATAATAATATCCACTTATACATTGGAATTGACGTACCGAAAGACAAACATGATATTTGTATAAAAAACAACGACGGGAACGTACTCAAACGCTTTCAGATTCGAAACAATAAAAGTGATCTTAACAAACTCTACAAAACTGTGAACAAATTTAAATCAGACATTGAAGATGACACTGATGCATTTTTTGGCATGGAGGCATCTGGAATCTATTCTTTCCCACTCTACTCTGCCCTAAAGCGTGATGGACATTTTGTAAAATTGTACAACCCCATACAAACAAATGGTTATCGGAAGATAGAGATTCGTAAGACCAAGACCGATTCGATCGATGCAGCCATCATTGCTGATATGCTGCGTTATCAAGAACCTCCTGTCACAACTGCAATTGATAATTTGAAACTATATCAATTAAGGGAATTATGCAGAGTGCGTCAGCGAAATATTGAGAAACGGACCAAGTGTAAAATTCAGCTTGTTCGTGATATCGATACGGTTTGGCCTGGATACAAGTCAGTTATAGGATCTGTTTATGGGAAAACATCAATTGCTCTTTTGAAGGAATACTCTGTTCCATCAAATGTAGTTTCAAAACCGTTTGAAGAGGTATATGAAATTATCAAGCAACATTCTCGATCACAAATCAGTATGACACGAGCTAAAGAGATATACAAACATGCAAGCAATATGTTGACAGTACCTGAAATTGATTCGATTGTCAGCATTGAAATCAAAACACTTATTTCAGAAATTGAACTTTACGACAAACAGATTATGGCAATTGAAGAGACAATGGTGCAAACAATGAAGATGATTGATTCAAAGATTACAACAATTCCAGGTATCGCCACTATTACAGGGGCAACGATACTCGGTGAAATTGGTGATGTGGGTAGGTTTAGCAGTGCTAAAAAATTAGTTGCATTTGCAGGTCTTGATCCAATTACCAACCAGTCTGGAAAGTTCGAGAATAAGTCAGGGCACATTTCCAAGAGGGGATCGCCTCAACTTAGAAGTGCTTTGTTTATGGCAGCCAATTCATCAAGGCAGTATGATAAAAATTTCAAGCAGTATTATGATGGTAAGATAGAGCGGGGGAAACATCATTCATCAGCAGTAAATGCCACGGCGGCTAAGTTATTTAGAGTTGTGTACTGGGTACTAAAGAAAGATAAAGAATATAAAGTTCAATTAGTTTGAACAATGAAAATGGGGATGAAACAAACATGTTTTTGTTAGTAGCAGTAGCTATCGTTATTGTTATATTATATTCACACCCAATCCTATTATTTCGTTAGCAGTGGAGCGGAAGACACTCTTGGGTGTCTGGAAGCAGAACGTTTCAGCTCAGCGCGTAGCGTACGAATTGGTAGATTGGTTATATTGATGTGGGCATATATTTTCAAACATCGGCGAGGGAGTGCCTCTCCCTCGTGGGTGTGCTAACCAAAAGGTATAATGGTACGTTAATTTGCGGTTAATTTTTTTGTTATTGAACCGCATACACACGCAAAAAAATCAATTGGAAAAAGATTTGACAGGATTTGCGGGATGGATAAGATTTCCGTCCGAAAATTCAACGGCATCCTGTTCAAAATATTTGGTTAACTGCATAAAGCAGCAACATCTGCATCGACCACAAGCCAAATTCATAATGAAAATGCCATTCAAATCCTGATAAAATTTAAAATACAATAAAAACCATTTGATATTTAGAGGAAATGAGTTATGAATGAAATTATGTTTTTGATCGAAGATGATCCTGAAGGAGGTTATAGTGCTCAGGCATTGGGATATTCGATTTTCACTGAAGGCGAAACTGTGGAAGATGTAAAAGAAAACATAGCGGATGCAGTAAAATGCCATTTTGATGAATCATCGGACATACCAAAAGTGATCAGGCTTCATTTTGTAAGAGAGGAAATTTTAACTTATGCCCCGAATTCCAAGGGATGTTTCGCATGATAACTTGTGTAAAGCCCTAATTAAATATGGCTACACGATCGCCCGACAAACAGTAAGTCACGTCCGGTTGAAAAGTGATTTCATGGGATACGATCATTCAATCACAATTCCAGCAATTCTATCAAGATTGGAACGCTAAATAATATTTTAAAAGATATTGCGGCTTACTTGAAAATCTCAAAAGATGATCTGATCGAAAAGTTGTTCCATTAAAAATAGATGCCTTTGAACTCGAAGCAAAACTCAACCAATCACATACAAACGGCGCAAAACTGATGGGGGTGGGGGTGGTTGGTGTGTAATCACAAGTCCGTCGCATATCTGCGATCAGATGACTTTATTAATGCTAATGTAGCATCAATGTGAGTACACTCGTGATCGCTTATCGATCTTGACAATACCAATTAAATTATCATTATGGTCTACTTCATATAGAATTCTATAATCTCCAACTCTCACACGAAACAGTTTTTCTCTATATCCTTCCACAATTTTGGAATCATGTGAAACAGGGTCTTGTTTCAATTTTTCAATTCTTTTAAGAATTCTGGTAGCAGTAGTCTTATCAAGAGATTTTAGGAATTTGACTGCCTGTTTAGAATATTTAATGTCAAACATTACAATCCAATTTTTTTTTTAAGTGCTTCATGAGAAGTAAGTTTACCAGATGATTTTTCATCCCTGTATTCATTTAAGGAAAGATAATCATCTTCGGTCATAATTGAATCTATATCAACCATATGATCCTTTATAAAATCAAGATCTTCCCTGATTGATCTTAATTCATGTACAATTTCTCCAGAATTAATTGCTTCAGGCATAGTTAGAAGTTAATCGGTACAATTACTTAAATATAACTCTCATTTATCTTTTGTGGCATGGGGTTTAAAGCTCAATCAATCACAGGCCGACGGCGCGAAATTGATGGAGGCGGTGGTGGCTGGGTCGATAAGCCATTATGAGAATATGTTAAAGTACCATATCTTTCAACAATCCCACCAACTCACCATCCAACTTGTAATTTTTCCATTTTGAGCTGTTATAAGATTCCACAACCCTGTTCGTTTTCATTATTGCCAGATGATGAGAGACCAGATTCTGTCTTTCGCCCAACAGGTAAACCAGTTCACATACACAATGATCTCGCTCAAGTAGCAGAAAAGCGATCTTCAGCCGCAGGGGGTGACCAAGTGCCTTGAAAATGCGGCTCAACCAAAGAACAGATCGCAAAAGCGGTAGGTGTTGCAATGTTCGTAGCCAGCGGATCCCAGATATTCTGGAACAATGTGTACGAAGAGATCCTCGGGGATTCTGATGCTCCTGATGAAAAATGCAGTTGCTATGAATGATATTGTTCTATCTGAATTTAAAACCAATACAACCGCCGCAGGCGGCGCATTCCCACAATACTAAAAACTCAACATTAAGATCATTCATATCCGTCGGATTGTTTGTAATGTATAATTTAAAATATGTATATAATTTACTTTATCCATTAAGTGCGAAAATATGAGCAATTTATTGGTGATGGCGGGATATGCCGCCTGCGGCGGTTTGTTTCGGCGCTAAAATCACTAAACGAATGAGGATCGTTTGTTAAGCATGGTCATGCACCCAAAACTCCCCATCCACAGTAACCTCTTTCTTCCATATCGGGACTTCAGATTTCACGCGTTCGATCGCCTCACTCAGCACAGGGAACAACTGCACCCTGTGGGATGATGCAACTACGATGTAGACAATATCCTCACCAGGCTCAACCCTGCCTGTTTTATGATAGATCACAACATCCATGATCCCGTCCTTCTGTTTCAGTTCGGTGCAAATCCGCTCGATACTCTCTTCCGCCATTTTTTCATGTGATTCAAAATCAAGCACCTGCGTCTGCACACCTTCGGTATATTCGCGTACAATACCCGTAAACGTGCCAATCGCCCCTGCTTTGCGAATTGCAGGGTTTTTCTGCACCTGTTTTATCAAAAGTTCAAGCGTGACCCTATCCGGCTGGGTGAGCGTAAGTTCTACCAGTTCATCGATGTTCCAGTCAGATATCTCAGGAATATTTGTCACCACATTTGATAGGTCCGGCATATCCTTCATATCCCCCAAAACAATCTTGGGAAGATCACTTTCTTTGTACCCCTCAACAACCGCAAAATCCATGCCACTATCTGCAAGTGTATCCAGCGCCTTACTAAGAGATGGGTTGCGGGCAATCGTGACAAGTTCCTCTCCTGTAACCCCGACAACCACATCGGCACCGGCATCGAAATGCTTGCCTGTATCCGTATTTTCCGGATTGAAACGGTGGAGTGCCATGTGTTTCACGGTTCCAACTGAACCGATGCCGGAGAAAGCCGTAACCAATCTGGAAACCAGTGTGGTCTTACCCGAATTCTTGTAGCCTACAACAGAAATGACTTTCATACAGGGATTTTAATTATTCATAATATAAGTATGCAGCGTAATGGCATAATGGAGTAATGTAATGAGTATCAGTCATAGGATGAGCACAGGTTGTACATCGCGCCCAAATTCAATCATCCTGCAACTTATCAACATCATCCGGTGTGTTGACGTTAATAAAAGTCCTGAGATCAGGGTCAAGTTCCCGTATCTCATCAATCTTGATAAACACAAGGTCCTGCATCTTAAAAACAGGTGCCAGTACAAACTTCTCATTGCGCAGGATGGCGTTCTCAGTTTCCACAGCCATGGGGAGAGTTCGATAAACTGCATGCATCGGCTCAAGATTTTCATTCTCCCAAACAGGAATAGTAGCATCATGCTCTTCTGCGCGTTTGAACAGAAGTTCCACGACATCCGTATTGATATATGGCATATCACACGCAACAACGAACACATATTCCCCTTTTGCTGCTTTAAATCCCTCAAGTATGCCTGATAGTGGTCCCACATCCGCAAACTTGTCAAGCACAATATTATGTCCTTGTGTATAGTCATTAAGCAATTCCTGCTGCGGAGCATCCCTCATAGATATGATTATTTCATCTACTACTCCATTAAGTGCGTCTATCACATGTTCGAGGATGGTCTTGTCGCCTATTGGAAGCAAGGCTTTTTCCCTGTATCCCATCCGCCTGCTGCGGCCGCCGGCAAGTATCAATGCAGATCTCATGGTTGTCCTCATCCTGCATTTATACGGAGCGCAAATGTTATTAAAATTTGGTTTTATGTTGAATACACGGGACATTCTTCTAATCGATTGAGGTGGGTAATGGGGTGTAGGGGGCCATACATGGGGTGGTGTAGACATGCCAATGATAAAACCGTCCACTGCCACAGTTTATACACAGAAGTTATTAAAAATGCGGCAAATATTACCCAATAACTATAAGTAATATATATTCATAGTATTATTATCAACTAGTAATAATAATTAATCAAGGTGAAAAATATCATGAGTCGCGTAATTGGATTAAAATGCAGGGAATGTGGTGCTGAGTATGAGGCAAACATTCAGAACACATGTTATGAGTGCTTTGGTCCTCTCGAGGTGCATTATGATTGGGACGAAGTACAAAATACTGTAAGTAAAGAAAAAATAGCAAAGGGTCCGTCCTCGATATGGAGATATGCAGATCTGCTTCCAATAGACGGAACAAACTATGTAGACCTTGGTGCCGGCTACAACAAGCTGCACCATGCAAAGAATCTAGGCAAGATACTTGGACTCAAGGAACTCTACATACTTGATGAATCCGTGAACCCCACAAATTCGTTCAAGGACAGGGTCACATCAGTGGCTGTGAGCAAGGCATTAGAGTTCGGTGCAACTGCTATTGGCTGTGCATCAACCGGTAACCTTGCATCAGCAGTCGGAGCACATGCTGCAAAAGCAGGACTTCCGGCATACATATTCATCCCAGGATCTATCGAACTTGGTAAGATCACACAGATGCTTGCATACAACCCCCATGTTATCGCAGTCGATGGAACCTATGATGATGCGAACCGTCTTGCAAGTGAGGTCGCTGACATGCATCCGGATTGGGCATTTGTGAACATCACGATCCGACCGTATTATACTGAAGGTTCTAAAACGCTCGCCTTTGAGACCGCAGAACAATTCGGATGGGAAACACCGGACCACATAGTTGCACCGCTTGCAAGTGGAGCATTGCTCTGTGCGATCTCAAGAGGTTTCAATGAGCTCGAACAGATCGGCTTTGTAGACGATAGCAAAAAGATCAAGGTGTCTGGGGCACAACCACTTGGCTGCTCCCCAATATCCACGGCTGTCATAAACGACACAGAAGTCGTGCCTGTCAAGAACTTTAAGACCATAGCCCACAGTCTTGCGATCGGCAATCCAGCAGATGGATACTACGCAAAACAGGTTATACAGAACTCCGGTGGAAATGCTGCATCCGTAACGGATGAAGAGATCCTTGATGCAATTCTCTTGCTGGCAAGGACTGAAGGACTGTTCACAGAACCAGCAGGTGGTACAACAGTTGCAGGTCTGAGGAGACTTGTTGAGAATGGTGACATCGACCCTGATGAGCGGACTGTTGTATATGTAACAGGGAACGGTCTAAAGGCACAGGAGACGATCTTAAAAGCACTTAAACAACCTGAAATAATCAAACCTACTTACTCAGAATTTACAAAGAAATTTGGACACAACTAAGGAAACATATACTGTAAATACGAGGTGAAATAAAATGGTATCAATAAGATTTTCGTCAGCATTGAACAACTTAACAAAGACAAGAGCAACAACACTTGAACTTGGCGACACAACAATAAAAGGAGTATTCGATGAACTGATAAAACAGTTTGGAGAAGAATTCGAAAAACGCTTGTTTGAGAATGGAGAGATCCGCAGATTCGTTAACGTCTACCTCAATGGGGAGGATGTCCGCCACTTATCAGGTCTGGAATCACCTGTGACAGATGCGGACGAGATCTCAATACTGCCCGCAGTAAGCGGAGGATAAAGGCCAGAGTATGATCAAGATATTAGAAAATGTGGAACAATGGAAATGTTGCTATAAGGACTGTAAAGCTGCATGTTGCAAGCGAAGGAACCCATTGACCATATTCGATGTGAAGAAGATCTCACAGCGAAAGGGACTGAACTGGAAAGAGTTCGCAGATTTCGATGAAGAGAAAGCAAGATTGTTCTTAAAACAGAACAATGGTGCATGTTTGTTTCTTGATGATGATTCGAGATGTACCATATATGCGTATAAACCAATGGTGTGCAGGTTGCTACCATTCGAGATATCCGGTGTGATGCAGGCCGATGAGCCAATAATGCATCTAAAGCCAATTGATGAATGTCCCGGATATGGGCACGGTCCTCATCTGGATGAGGATTTCATGTGGCAGGTGGAGCGTGATGCTACACTGTATTTACATGAGAACCAGAAATTATGCAGGGAATTCAAGGACGGAAAAAAAGATCTTGATAAATTGTTAAATCAGGATTAAAACTGAATTAAAAGTATGACAAATATTAAAACAAGCCAATTACAAAATAATACAAATGAGGTAAAAAAATGACAAAACTATTACTTGTGCTTAGCAAGGACCCATTCACTACTGAAATTCCGGAACTTGTTACCGATATTGCTATAGAGGCAAAAGGAAAAGGGGCTGATGTGTCCCTTTTTCTTATAGAGGACGGAGTTACGGCTGCACGTCACGGTGGTTTCAGCGAAAAGATCGTAGAGATCCAGCAAAAAGCTATCAAGGTGTTTGCAGACGACAAGAGCGTATTGTCCAGAGGCATCTATGACAAACTGATCGATGGCGTTGAGATAAAGGAAATCGAGACTCTGCTTGATTTCATTGTGGACGATTATGATCGGACGGCGTGGTTCTAAGGAGGAGATGAAGATGACAGAAGGAAAACAAATTACATTAGTATCTGTTCGAGGCCCATACGGCGATGAGGCACCATTTACACTGATCAGACTGGCTCATGCAGCGAAGGAAAAAGGCATTACGGTGAACTTTTTTAACTATCTGGACTCCACTTTGATCGGAAACGGCAATCAGGCACCAAAAGAGTATCCATCAGTTGGGAAACTGTTCTCAGATGTCCTTAAGAAAGGACTGAAAAATCCAAAAGCCGATGCAATTGCCTGCATTAAATGTACTGAAAGTCGTGGTGTCACCAAGACACAGACAGAAGGTGTGGTAATCGGAGGTCTCTATGACCTTGCAGAATGGATTGCAGAATCTGATAAAACTATACTTCTCGGGTGATCGATATGAGTAAAAAAGTAAATATAATTGTAACACAGCCACCATACGGTAAAGAAGAGGTCTTTGGTGCAATCCCTCTCGCAGCAACCCAGTCCGCAGCGGATAATGAAGCGAGCATTACACTGGTAAGCGGTGCAGTGCATGCAGTTGTTACCGGACAGCAGACAGGGTATGGCGATGTAGCACGATGGGACAAGAATATTCCACCTCTTGAGAACGAGATCAAGAACAATCTTGACCTGTTTGACTTCTATGTATTGGACCGCGACCTCCAAAAGCGCGGCATCACCGATGGCGAGATCATTGAAGGCATTAAAAAGACTACTATCAGTGAACTTACCGACAGGATACTTGAGAGTGACGTGACTCTGGTATTGTGAAGTGCACGAAAAACAGGAGACAATTATGGCAGATATCGTAGCCGATTATGAGTTGGATGTAAAGGGCGAATGCTGCCCTTATCCTCTTGTAAGGACAAAGAAGAAGGTAGATAGTTTAGAACCCGGTGAGATTCTCAGGATAGTTGCCGATGACGCGGTAGCGCCTCAGAATATTGACCAGTGGTCAAAAAAGAGCGGAAATAAATTGCTTTCAGTTGAAGAAAAAGATGGCGAGTATGTCATCTATGTGGAAAAGACATAGATTTTATGTATTTGTATAACTGTTGTAAGATTGCGGCATAAATTAGATTGTTTTATCTTAAACAAAAAAATAATACAATTGTCGCAGGCGGCATATTCCTACACCACTAGCTTTCAAAAAATATTTATATCCGTCGAATTAACCGTTATGTAGAATTTGAAAGATGTATACTCTACAAAAATGATGCATAATATCGATATGATAATTCAATTTGCTCATTAATTATAACAATATGAACATTTTATCGGTGATGGTGGGATGCGCCGCCTGCGGCGGATTGACTCACTGTCAAAAATGGATTTGATATAAATGCCGGAATCTTTAAATATTGGTCATCTTTCGACCATGTACCATACCTCATTCATTCTAATGGGTACGGACTGGTTAGAAAAAGCCGACATAAAGGTAAACTGGAGTCTTTTCGGAGGCGGGCCTGCAATTGTGCGGGCATTTGAGGGAGGCGAGGTTGATATTGGATATGTCGGGCTTCCTCCTGTGATGATCGGGATCGACCGCGGCGTGCCTATCAAATGCGTTGCCGGTGGGCATGTTGAAGGTACGGTGATGATCGCATCTTCACGATTCATGTCGCTGGAAGAATGCCAGAGCCCACAACATTTTTTTGAGCAATTTAAGGGATTGACCATAGCCTGCCCGCCGGGTGGTTCTATTCATGATGTTATCATTCGGAATTGCATCAAGAATGCAGGTCTGGATGGCGAGATGACTGTGCAGAACTACGAGTGGGCTGACATGATCCCTGAGGGAATGGCTGATGGTAATATTGAAGTTGCAGTTGGTACCCCTTCTTTGGCGGTTGCTGCAAAACGTTTTTGTGATGCCGATATAGGTGTAAGGATAGTGATTCCGCCTGATAAATTGTGGCCGGACAATCCGAGTTATGGGATCATTGCAAGCAACGATCTTATTGAAAATTCACCGGATTTGGTTTCAAGGTTCATTGAGGTTCATGACAGGGCGTGTTCTTTAATGCGCATGGAACCGCAAAAGGCTGCACAAATTGTTGCTGATAAGGTTGGCGTGGTTGATGCGGGTTTTGTGCATGAGATGTATGGTATTTCTCCAAAATATTCAGCAGATTTGTTTGATGGTTATATAGAATCTACAATAAAGTTCGTGCCTGTTTTATACCAACTAGGTTTTATTTCAAGAATACTGGTTGAAGGGGATATCTTCGATATGCGGTTTGTGGGCAGATATAAAAAGATAAAAGGAAAATAGTTGGTCAGAAAAGTCCAAAAAAATGTTTTTTAGGTTGTTTAAAATATATTTTGTTCACATTTGATTCAGTGGCAATATTGGCTTGCATGCCAGTCATAAATGAGAGTGCACCTTCAATGAAACCTTGTGTGTTTATGTGAAGTGGATTTAAGGGTGCTATTTTTCTGATATTACGAAAGTTTTTGTTTGATCCATTTTCGGATAATATTTGTTCTTCGTTGCCGAGTGTTTTTTCGTCGATTTTAATATGGTAGTTTGATTGGGACGTGCACATTAAAGTTTTTGATTGCCGAACGTGGGTCATCGCATTTTCCAAGTCGTTTTCCAAATTTTAATCCTTTTATTTTTCCGTGTGTGTAAATGAAATCTTTTGTCATTTTGATGCCATGCAACTCTACTAGCATATCGAATAGATCGTTATCATTGTTGTTTTCGCAAATGTGACTAAGTTCTTTGGCAAATTCAATACCATGTGTATCTATATTATATCTAATAGATCAGTTATTATTGACTGTTCGTTATGTCTTATTACTCCCGTATCGCGCAGGTTTACGAGTACATCAAACAAATTTGTCGTTATTGAATCATTGTCATCTTGGCCTATATCGTTTTTTATCCTATCATTTTGTGTATCCATCACTTCACCATCAAATTTAAGTTGGTTAATGATTACCTATCAACAAAAATTAATAATATATGTTCATATATATGTATGATATGGCGCTAATATGATAAATTGTCATCGATTATGAACATGTGTGTCATAATAGTTCAAGGCTTCTTATATTTTGATAATGATTGATAATAATTATTGTTTTACAGTTGCAATCGTCACATTGGAATTAGTATCGAGTCAATAATACAATATCATTAGATGTAAATTGTTAAAACTGATGCTAAAAACATCGCAATCTCACGCGCGCAAAGCGCGGCACGTTATTACACCATGAATATAAAATATAATACGGTTTTCAAACGTAGGCGCATTTGTTGTTCTGAGAATAGTATGTTTGGGCTATAAGTTTGGTAAATGGAACACGCCGCCTGCAGGAGACTAATGCTATGATTTTTGTAGTTTAGGTAAATTCCACTATGCTCTTCATAAGTAGATGTTACGCTCACAAGGCGTGATAGGTCACCGTTGAACACAAAGAAGATCAACAATTTTGTGTATTTTTCCCTTTATTTAATCCGATTTTGCAGATTTTATTCAAATGTCGGCCGAAAGCGTTATATCTCAAAAATACTTCTATGGGTTGCACTTTGCGCGCTGGTGGTTTAGTGGCTATGACTGAGGCCTTCCAAGCCTCAAACCCGGGTTCGAATCCCGGTCGGCGCATTCCTTAACTTATTGGACATAAAAGTCCATTGTCAATATACGCTTTTAAGTATCCGGCCTTGAAGTGGGATTCACATTAAACTTTCTTTGTTTCCCTTTATTTTTAAAATGTGCGGGGGTCGCCCAGCCAGGTCAAAGGCGCAGGGCTTAGGACCCTGTCTTGTAGAAGTTCGTGCGTTCGAATCGCACCTCCCGCACCAAATACTATTTTTTACTATTATATCACGTAGTACTTTTTTCATCAAGATGTACCTTCACATCTGCGTACTCTGTGACTATTGCAATTCTAAAATATATCTGCAGAGTGGTATAATATGGATGTATACTTGACACAATATGTTAAAACATTGAATTAAGTTATGTTTTTGAAAATATAAAAAAAAAAGCGCCGAGAGGGAGATTCGAACTCCCGAGGGGCGGACGCCCCACAAGCTTTCCAGGCTTGCGCCCTACCGCTAGACTATCTCGGCAAAATGATTATGTTTTATTGGATTTCCAACCTCGCGAATAAGTGCCAGCATCCATTATTACCCTTTCGGTCACAGCAGCAATTCCCGTATTTTTACTAAGGGACTCATCAATATTTATTGCGGCCTTACAAAGTGCTACAGCCTCCCCTTTTTGTGAGAAAATATAGGCATAGTCACCCTTTTTGATCCCGGCATTAAAACTTACGACCCCAGGAACTGCGAGCATTGCGCCACTGCATATTGCATCAACTGCACTATCACGAATAACGATCTTTGGAATGTGTTTCAAACCATCCTCCATAGGCAATATCATCCTTCTCAGTTCGGATTCATCACCATCTTCCTTCCAGAAAACATATGCATCCATCAGATCATGCAAAGAAATGGCCGTCTCTTCCGTGAACGGTCCCGTCTTTGTTCGCCTTAACTCCTGCATGTGCGCACCGCAGCCAAGCACCAAACCAATATCATGACACAACTTACGCATGTATGTACCTGCCTCACAGCCAACACGCATCAAAATCGAAGTGCCGGCATCATCGATCTCCAAAACCTCATTATAATAGATCGTTCGAATCCTTATTGCACGTCTAACTGCCGATTTCACAGGCGGCATCTGATAGATAGGACCGGTAAACTCCTCACAAACACGACGAATATCAGCCTCAGGTACTTTTTTATGCAAGTGCATCAAACAAACATATTCCTTACCAGACAGTCGAAGCGCTGAAATCGCCTTCGTCGCCTTTCCAAGCATAATTGGTAAAAGCCCCGTAACCTTGGGATCAAGTGAACCCGAATGACCGGCTTTATCGACCTCAACGATCTTTTTTACCCATGCTGCAACCTCGTGACTTGTAGGGCCGCGGGTCTTGTCAAGATTTACAACACCCATCTCTATGTAGTCACGCATAGAACGTTCACGGGGAACACAACCATAATTAGGATTTGTCGTAGCGCTTGATCTGTGCACAAGTTCCCGCTCAATTTCAGAAGGCAATTTGAATTTAAGTTTTGTATCCGAATTCGGATCGTTATTGTCATTCATGATAATGAACCTGACTTTAAACCTTAAGTAAACCCACCACGATTTTCAATCGCAGAAATGATGATCTTCATGATCTCAAACTGGTCCCACTTCCCAGAATCTATTACCAGATCGTATATTGACATGTCCTCAATGCCAATTCCATATATTTCCTCATACCGAATAGCCTCGGAAGCCTCGCGTTTGATAGTTTCATCAAGCATAACATCAGCAGGTGTACCTTCCCTTCCTGAAATTCTCTTGACACGCACATTTATCGGTGCTTTTATCCATACCTTGAGCGCGTTCTCTGCCATATACCCAGCAAGCCTGCCCTCAAGAATGATGTTGTCCCTTGTACTTGCGATCTCTTTCTGGCGCTCATCGATCTTAACATCGATAGAAGCATCAGATTCTGCCAGAGCCCCAAACTCAGCAAGTGTCATCCCATGTTCCTTTGCAAGTCCTCTGAACACATCACCAGCATTGACAAGGTCAACACCATAATGCTTTGCAAGCAATTTTGATACCGTAGTTGTACCACTACCAGGCAGTCCACTGATTGACAATAACATTTATGCGCCACCAATATCCAGTGCTTTTCTTACCAACTGGCTCACAGCAAGAGAGGTAATAAAATACCAGAATATCCAGTATTGGATTGGCCCAAATACCTTATCAGTAAGAATATGTTCGCCCCAAAATGGAAAAACAAGAGATGCACTGCCATGACCGGCAATATAAGAATATGCCCACATGAACAAAGGCAATGAAATGATACTTATGTATGCCATTGGTTTGAACTGCTGTTTTGACATCTCCATCTGGTCGCCCATCATCGAAGAACGCTGTTCTTCCAATTTCTTAAGAAGAACAGTATTTTTGGCAAGTTGAGCCTCCCTAAACTCCTTTTGGAAAACTTTCATCGTCTCCTGAGTACGTCGCATCAATCCCCAATCAATAGTATATTTCTGGATCAAAGATGCATACAGGGCAGTGATCGCTGCCATAATAAATAACATGACATGGAAATTCTCAACACCAACAAGAACACTTAGGGGATCCATAAATACCCCGACAGCACGACCTACAGAATCTCTGAAATCCTGTCCAAGTATTATAATACCGAACATCATCGATAGCCCTAATGCCATCGCAGCCTGCTCGATCGTCTTTTTATAATCTGATATTGCCATAATCCTAACCAATTGTGTTAATAAATATGTAAATGTTATTCAAGTGCTTTGCATATATCCGCAAAAATATTATCAATGTCGCCAATACCGCCAATATTCACCATGATACCTATATTCTCATAATAATCGATAAGTGGTTGGGTCTGCGTACCGTATACCTCAAGCCTCTGCATAATTGCTTCTGCCTTATCGTCATCACGCTGGTACAACTCATCACCACAAACGTCACATATTCCATCTTGTTTAGGAGGATTGAACTTTATATGATAACTGACACCGCAAGTACACATTCGCCTGCCACTAAGCCTTGTCACTAATTCATCATTCGGAACATTGATATTAAGCACCACATCAAGCGGTTTTCCAAGTTCTTCAAGAATTGTAGTCAATGCATCTGCCTGTGGAATTGTCCTTGGATAACCATCCAGCAAGTACCCTGACCCACAGTCAGGCTCTGCCAGGCGATTTTTAATGATACCTATAAGCACTTCATCTGGAACCAGTTTTCCCTTGTCCATATACCCTTTAGCTTCAAGACCAAGCTCAGTACCATCACGAACATTTGCCCGCAATATATCACCAGTGGATATATGCGGAATGTTGTAGTGTTCAGACAATTTCTTTGCCTGGGTGCCTTTTCCGGCACCAGGCGGTCCAAATAATACAATGTTCATAACAATTCCCTTACTCTTTCGATCAATTACCAAAGAACGAACGCATCATTGGATGCATTTCCATCATCTGTTCAGATGCAATATCTTCATACAGGCGGTATACAATACTCACAGTAAGCAGTAATCCCGTTCCACCGGCTCCACCAATTGTACCAAGAAGACTTGCCACAAGTGTCAAAAGCCCGATAAACGCACCACCGATAATGGTTACTTTCGGAATGTATCGTATCATAACTTTCTCAATACTTCCAACATTTCGCCTGAATCCCGGGATCTGCATACCTGAATTGAATATTTTCTGTGCAGTCGGTTTAGCACCCATTCCGGTAGTTTCGATCCAGAACAATGCAAAGACAATACCACCAACGATCAACATGAATGCATCTACAAACACATGCAACCCAATCTGCCATGTATCTGGAACAGGTGCACCATAACCCGTAAATGTTTCCCTTACAAGTGATGGGATCCAATTATACGGACTGTTAATAGGGGCAATATAATACATAACCCCATTAATTGGATTCGAACCACTAAACTCTCCTAGGAACGTAATTCCACGTCCATACAAAAGCAATCCTACCATCTGCAGGTTTGCCTGTAGTGCCCTGACAAGGATCATCGGAAGAACGGATGCATAGATCAATTTCACAGGGAAACGTCCTCTTGCACCCCTAACAGCACTGTGTGCCAGTGGGATCTCGATCCTTGTACTTTCAACATAAACAACCATCAAGAATATCGAAACTGTACTCACAAGTGCCAATATTCCGCCACTGATAAGCATGAACATTAATCCATCGCCGGTAAACAGATAATCTGCTCCAACGTTCTGGATGATGTAGAACCATTTTGGAATAAGTCCAATCGGAAGTCCTGCTGAATCCAGTTTCCAGTTGAATATACCGGTAACGATCTGCTGGGATACACCAGCCACAATGAACAATCCAACTCCTGAACCGATACCCCACTTAGAGATGATCTCATCCATGAAAAGAATCAGTACACCACCAATGGCTATCTGAATAAAGATTATAAATGTAACTGTACTCAGACTGACACCAAGTGTGGCTGCAATACCTGCATCGGGCTGTACATAACCACCCATAATCTGAGGTATGGTCTCAAGTACTATCATGACGAATACCATGAATTTCTGAGCACCCTGGAAAAATGCCTGATCAGCTGGATCTGACATATTGAGTTTAATCACATCTGCACCGACAAGCAGTTGCAAAACGATCGATGCCGTAACAATCGGACCGATACCAAGTAACATCATTGAACCTGATGCTCCGGCAAAGAATGCCCTATACGACTCAAAAAGATCGATCGAATCCTTGGAAAGACCAAATAATGGTATATTTGCAAGAGCAAAATATAGTACTAGTATTCCAAGAGTCCACCACAACTTGTTTTTAAAGTGCACATGCCCTTCTGGACCTTTTACTGCAGGTAACCGATTAAATATCGGCTCTAAAACATCCCTCAAACTCATTAACTCACCCTTTTATATGATACATCAATAAATGACTAATTTGAACCAACCAATATATCAGTTCCGAATTTATCTCATCCTCATTTTTGATATAATGATGTTCAAAATATATATAACAATATAGTATTAACGTGAAAATCCTCGCTATGCTCGGATTAACTCGCACTATATATTTACAAAATATATACCACGAGAAAATTCTCCCTTCGGTCGAATTAACTCTAACTATGTATTCACAAAATATATACCACGAGAAAATTCTCCCTTCGGTCGAATTAACTCTAACTATATATTCACAAAATATATACTATAAAAAAATAATGTCAGTTTAGTGACATTATTCTTCTATTTTAATACATGATCCGCCGGCACCTTCGATCTTATCGCGTGCAGATGCGGAAAATTCACTGGCTGTAATAGCAAGGCTCTTTGTAACCTTTCCAGTCCCGAGTACCTTTTCGATATCCAGAACTTCAAGGTGTATGCTATATACGCCATTCTCCAACTGTGCAAACCCCTCATTTACGAGTTGTTCTGTAAGTTCGTCAAGCTCACCGACATTCACAACTGAAACATCGTGAAGCATTTTAAGAGGGCGTTTGAATCCATGTTTACCATAGGCATATCCAAGCTGCATAGCCCGAACATTGTGGTGTTTACATCCACCTGCTCTGCCACGACCGCCACGATTTCCTGCACCTCGTCGGTTCTTTGTAGTACCGCCGCCACAGGTACGTGATCCTCTAAACTTTTTGGTTTTGGTCTTGCTCATTAATAACACCTACCTCATCTTGTTCAATAATACTTTAATTTCGTCACCGTGGTTACCCAATACGCCACCCTGCTGTGTAGTTCTTTTCATACCAGCATGTCCCTTTCGTGGAGGGTGAAGTCTGAGAACAGGTTTGAGTTTTAGAACATCCTTAAATGCTGCATTACCCTCAGACACTGCCTCTGCAAACGCATCAATTGAACCAAAGTCTGTGTTCTCAGTAATGTACGCATCTGTAAGACGTTCACCACCTTCAAGCATACCACGGTTCTTAAGTATCTGTGCAAGAGTGTCCGCATCAATTGTACCATACGCAACGTAATCCTTCACTTTCTGGATCATACCCTTATTGTGTGGATTATCGCCCAATATCACGCAATGGTTGACCCTGTGCAGACGAAGCATCTTCAAAGTATCCTCGATAGAGCCACGTACATTTACCGGACCGCGCATTCTGATCACTGCGTACATCTTATGCCTCCGCGTCCTTATAATCGACAGGTAGCCTGACGGTATCGATGTTCATTAGTGCATTATATGTTGCTTTTGCAAAATTGAGAGTAGTTCTTGTTGTACCCTCAGTCCTGGTCCATACATCCTTAATGCCTGCTTTTTCAAGCACCTTTCGTGCTGTATCTCCTGCTGCAAGTCCAAGTCCGCGAGGTGCAGATTTCAGCTCAACAGTGACACTGCCTGCCTTACCGCTTACCTCATAGGGAACTGTGTGCTCAAGTCCGCATCCACATTCCCATGAACCGCATCCGCGCTTTACACGAATAACGTTGATCTTTGCATTATCAATAGCTTTCCTGATAGCAGGTCCAACCTGTACATCCTTTGCCTGGCCAAGTCCTACAAAACCATCGCCGTTACCGACAATGACAGTTGCCCTGAATTTTACACGACGACCGGAGTCAGTCATTCTCTGAACCATATTGATATCGAGAACCTCATCTTCCAGTCCCGGCAACAACATATCTACGATCTGTGCTTCCCTGACCGGAAGACCAGAATCAATGGCCTCAGCCATTGAAGTGATCTGCCCTTCTGCCACAAGTGTTCCAAGACGTGTCTTTGGAATCCATTCCTCATTATATTCATATGCCATATAATCACCTAATTAAATTTGGAAAGGATTTTTTCCTTAACAGCTTCAAACTGCTCAGGCAGATTTGATCCATCCACATACTCTGCAACATGCTCTCCTCTGATACGTTCATCAGATGGGAACACGGAAGAATCGTGGGGAACATCCATTCCTGCATCAACAATTCCCCTCAACACCGCATAAATGCGGGATCCGGGCGATGATGCCGATAGTCCAATGTCCAGTACACCACTTTCATAGCCATTCTTAAGCGCTTTCAAGCCAAATAATAATCCTGTAAGATACGCAGCAGTAGTGTTCCCTGTAGAACCCTCATACCCGTACTTTTTAAGTTCGGTTGAAATCGCAGATGAAAGTGTAATATCGCCTTCGGGTTTTGGCGCTACTAACTGGACTTGCATGTGTTTTGCACTCTTTCTAACAACGACACGATCCTTCATTGACAGAAGTAACTTGAGTCGCTGATGATAATTAGTGCGGCCTTCCCTTCGTCGCCTAAATGCGACTTTATATCGGGGTCCTGTTGCCATAATTAAATCCTCCAGCTTCGTTTAATAAATAATTGATCCGTTCTCATAAACCTATTCCTCACTTTTGATAAGTTTATCAGTCTTCAAATGTGCATTAAGGTGCGCAACTGAGCGGTATTCGCCACCCTTTGCTTTGCGGTATATCTTACAATACGTCGATTTATCAAGTGAACCGTCCGCACGCAATTCCTTTAGCCTTCTTCGAAGAGCCCGGATCCTCTTCATCCACTGCTCTTTACTTGGATTTCGTGCACCTTTTGTACCTTTACGTGAGCCGTGTCCCTTACGGTGACCGTATTTGCGTTTAACATCACGTACTCTTGCACGCCCTCTGCTAACACCTTTCACATTCTCTGCTTTTACAACGCCGGTTGCAATAAGTCCACGCATATCTTCCCTTGTGATCGCAACAGCGATCTCTTCGGAAGCATCGGGATCAAGCCACACCCTATGGACACCACAGCCTAAAACCTTTGAAGCAATACGTTTCTGGTTTGACAGATCTGACATATTACTCACCTCTTGTTGGATTTAGCACTTTAATGCCAAGTTGTGCTGCCTTCTCTTCGATCACAGCTTTCTTCTTTGCACCAATAGTTCTCGCGATTCTGATAGCTTCAATTGATGCATCAATTGCATCAATATCACCCACATTTCTCACAAGGATATCGGCATATCCGGATGGATGAAGTCCTTTTACTGCAACAGGACTGCCATATCCTACCTGTGCAAGCGCGCCTTTTGCTTTAATGTGCTTGCGCTGTTTGCCCTGCAGACCTCTTGGACGTCTCCAGTTTGAATCAAGCCTCTTCAGTTTGTGTGAATCGGTTCTCTTGAAATCTGGTTTCTTGCCTTTGAGAACCCTTCTAACCTTGAACAAGCGCTTGGATTCATCATCCATTGCAAGTTCAGTGACTTCAACAGCCTTTGTGGCTTTTGATGCAGTTGGTTCTTCAACTGGTTCCTCAGACACCTCTACTGTTTCAGATGGTAATTCCAAAACTCCTGCCTTTATCTTAGTAGCAAGTGCTTCACCAATACCATCAATAGCTGTCAGGTCTTCGATCGATGCATTTGCCAGTTTATCAACGGAGTTAAATCCCGCATCTACAAGTGCTTTGGCTTTTGCTTCGCCCAGACCTTTGATGTTAGTAAATTCCTTAATAGTATCTTCCATTAACATCACCTACGCAATCTTCTCTACAACATATATTCCATCCTGGAACACACGCGGATCGAATCTTTTGATCTTGGTCTTCTGCTCAATATTTGCTGCTGTCTGGCCAACATCTTCTTTGTTGACCCCGGTAACAATAACCTCGTCAGCGTTCGTCTTTACTTTTGTCTCACCAAGAATCTTTGCAACCCGAGAGCTTTTTTCACCAAGGAAATTGCCAATAACAAATTTATTACCTTCAACCTTGATCTGCATCGGAAAGTGAGAATATACCACTTTCATACGATACTCAAAACCATCTGAAACACCTCTCATCATATTATTGATGTGAGATGCAAGTGTTCCAACCATCGCTTTTTGCTTTTTTCTTGATAAAACTGCGTCCACAGTCACTTCTGAATCAGTCACTTTTATAGTGATACCTGGGAACCAGAGAAATCTCTGGTTATTTCCCTTTTTGCCTGATGCAGAAAAGACATTACCCTCATACGTGATAGTCACGCCATCAGGGATTGGAACTGTTTTCTTTAGTTCTTTTGCCATAACATTCCTCCATCAGTACACATATACAAGCAACTGTCCACCGATATTATTCTCACGAGCTTCTTGTTGAGACATAACACCACTGGATGTTGTAAGAATTAATGCACCAAAGTTCTTTGCCGGTAAAAACTGCTTTTCCCATTTCTCGAAATCCGCAGCACCTACAGAATAGCGTGGTTTAATAGCTCCACACTTGTTAATTCTGCCAACCAACTCTACTTTATACATTCCTGCTTTACCGTCATCTATGAACTCAAACTCGCCAACGTATCCGCGGTCTTTCATGACATTAAGGACATTGCCTATAAGTTTTGATGCGGGTTTGATCGTGCAGGATGACTTACCTACAGCTTCTGCATTCTTAATTGTTGACAATGCGTCAGCAAGAGGATCTAATAGTACCATATTCATTCACCTCACGTATATTTTTCAAATCCCATATCATGGGCCATTTCCCTGAAACAATGCCTGCACAAGAATATCGCGTATTTGCGTACAAGACCCTGCTTTCTGCCACATCGTTTACATTCGTTAGCACCACGTCCAAAACTCTTAGTTGTCTGAACCATTATTCCACCTCCACAGCATATTTCTCTTCGAAGAAGGCAATTGAATCCTCTTTTGTAAGCCTGTGCGACGACGGAACTTTGTGTCTTGCAATCCTTCTTTTGCTGATCCTGAATCCAGGACGTTTCATTACCACAATGACATCCATTCCGAAAATTCCAATATTTGGATCGTATTTCATTCCAGGATAATCAGTATGTTCCTCAATCCCAAATGATACATTTCCTAAATTATCGAACTGGGATGCTCGCAATTTATTATCAACAATTTCAAGGGAAGTTCTTAAGTACTCATCTGCATGGTTGCCTCTAAGTGTGACCTTACATCCGATGGGTTCATTCTTCTTGATACTAAATGCCGGAAGAGTTCTCTTAGAATATGACCTGATAACGGTCTGTTCCGTAATTTTTTCAAGAATTCCTTCTGCATCAACAAGGTGTTGACCACTTTCTCCAACACCCATGTGAACAACAACTTTGTCCACCTCAGGTAATCTCATTGGATTACTCAATAGCTTCACCACCTAATTTGATTTCAGGTTCATCTTCACCGATCACAACAACATAGTCTTCAATTGTTTCAAAATCATAATTACCGGATATTTTTACAGTGTTATGTTTTGAGCTTCGTACAGTGTTGATCTCCTCGATCTTACCGATCTCACCGGTATGTCTTCCTCCAACGACCATAGCAAGATTTCCAACCTTGTACTCAAGGTGTTTTAAAATCTTTTTATCTGGTATTGAAAGAATGACTGAATCCTTTGCCTTATAGTCGTTTGAACCGATCAGGTTCTTACCATCATTCAAATTGAGTTGGGTTACTCCGCCTTTGATGGATATCTTATTGTTGATCCTGCACAACTTGTTTGCATTTGAGTCTTCCAGTTTATGAAGGACCAATCTGCTCTTGCGGTCAAGTAATACACGATATGCAGCATTATTCAATGGAATAGATATCACATCGAACAATCCTACAGGAAATCGCAGGTCTTTTACCACGACACCATCAACAAGGATCTTTTCTTCAGACAGGACTCTCTTAGCCTCTGCCCTATTATCAACCAGACTTAACATGTCCCTAAGCACAATTGTAATAGGAAGACTCTGTTCTTTGTGATGAGGTCCGGGTCTTACGGATGTGATCCATTTATTGGATTTCTTTGAAATATGCCAACTTTTTGGCGCTGATATTCTCTTTTGATGTTTACCCATCTTTATCACCTACTTCTACCGATGATCGCTCCTCTGCGTTCATCCTTTAACTCAAGTTTTGTGATTACTACTTTTGATGGGTATATCGGTCTTGCAACCTCCGTACCATCAACTTTAGTGACAGTGACTCCTTCGACCACAATTGTCCCATCTTTCAATGAAACAACTTCGACCTTTCCACTTGTACCTGCATGATCGCCTCGTAAGACCTTTACAGTATCACCAACAATGACATTTGCACTGCGTCCATATTTCTCTTGAAGATCCTTCGCAAGAGGAGTACCCATGTATTGTTGTCTTTTATGAAGAGGTGCATCATAGCGTGCTTTTCTCTGTTTTCTTGGTTGTTTTGATACCATAACAGACACCTCACACTATAATAGAAGCAGTAGTTCCAATTTTAGGGAATCTCTCAGCAGCCTCTCTTGCGATCGGTCCTTTGATATCAGTTCCCTTTGGAATACCATTTTCATCAGTCAGGACCACTGCATTATCCTCAAAAAATACCCTGAGTCCATCCGGACGGCGGAATTCCTTTTTCTGGCGAACAATGACAGCAAGCACTATCTGTTTTCTCATCTCTGGCGTGCCTTTCTTAACAGATACAACACACATGTCACCAATGCCTCCTTTTGGCATCCTGTTCTTTACACCTCTGTATTTCCTAACAGAAATGATCTCAACAGTACGTGCACCTGTATTGTCCACACATTCAATTTTAGCACCTGCGTTCAATGAACGTGGTATGCTTGAGCGTATGCCCCTCATGCTTGTGCCTCCGCTTTGACCACTACGTATGATTTAGTCTTGCTAAGCGGTCGACATTCTGCGATCGTGACTACATCTCCGACCTTTGCATCAATGCAAGGGGGGTTGTGGGCATGGATCTTTGATTGCCGCTTTTCATATCTCTGATATTTTTTAATTAATATCTCGTGTCTTTGTTGAATGACTACCGTTTTGTCCATCTTATCGCTAACGACAGTGCCCACATGGACCTGTCCTCGCACTGGAAGACTGCCATGGAACGGACAATTTACATCGTCACATTCCGTTTTAGGCACGGGTACATCCAATCCTATATCTCTTACCATGATTATTACCTCATGTTATTCTTCTTTATGTTCTTAATTCTGTTTTCGGGTTGTGAGAGCAATAATGTTCCATTTACTTTGACATGCTTTACTTCATGTCCACCCGCAGAGCGGGTCGGTATCTGAAACACAAAGATGGTTCCCATTTTTGGAACAACTATTTCACGAGCACCATCTGTTTCTACTGTTAGTGTATTTCGTGTTTCATCAACCACTTTGCCGCGTATGTTTATTAGTGAAGGATTAGTAGAATCAATTACCCTCGTTGTAAGTCCTATTAACTCATTATAGATCAAATTAGAGGGTGTGATATCCACTTTACATCTCCTTCAGTTCATTTTGAATTGTCTTTATTCGTGCAATTGCCCTTCTAAGTTCACCTGCAAGTCCAGGATTATCCGGCGCACCACCCGCTGAAGACAGTGCACGTTCACGGATAAGATCGCCTCTCATTTTTTCAAGCTCATCCATCCGCTCTTCCGTAGTCATATCACGAATTTCATTGTTTCTAAGGATAGCCATTATTTAGACCTCCTTATGAACTCTTGCCATTGGATGCCAGTAAGTGTAATCCGCGTGTTTGTGTTGCCAGGTACCATTATGTTCCCTGCGATCCTCACCATCAACGGTTATTACACCTTCAGACTCTTCTGCCGCTTTCACTGTTTCTGCAGGTTTCTCAACTTCAGTCACCGTTTCTTCGATAACCTCTGCTTTTGCTACTTCCTCAGCCTCTGCAACTTCACCGGTCACTTCAGCTTCGACCAGTTCTGCAATACCAGTTTCTTTGATCTCACCTTCAGCCGCAGCATCTTCTGCTTTGACCTCTGGTTCATCAACGAATTCCCTTAATTTGAATTTATCCGGTAAAATCGCATCCGGTGGAACGATCTTAACACTGCATCCAAGCGTACCAAGTTTCCTGATAGCAGTCGCGAAACCTTTGTCAACGATATCATCAACAGGTTTCCCTGCATGTTTGATGTAACCATTAACCATTTTCTCGACCCTTGATCGTGCTCCTGTCAACTTACCTGACATGACGATCTCACATCCAAGTGCACCTGAAGCCATGATAGCGCGCATTGTGTTGTGTCCGGCTTTTCTGAAATACCATCCACGTTCAATTGATGATGCAAGTCTTGAAGCCATCATCTGTGCATTGAGTTCAGGTCTGCGAACTTCCTGCGCATCGATCTGAGGATTGTCCAGATCATATAATCGATCAATATCGCGAGTAAGTTTTCGGATGACCTTTCCGGCTTTTCCGATAACCATGCCAGGTTTTTCAGCAAATATTGTGATCTGGGTACCCATTGGGGTCCTGTTGATCTCCATGCCGCCATAACCTGCTCTGCTGAGTTGCTGTGCGAAAAATTCGTTCATTGATGCTTTTACGTAACCATCCTTTACGAATTTCTTTTCAATTGCCATATTAGAGCACCTCTCTTAATATCATCTCAACAAATACGGTTTCCGTATTTTTAGGACTGCCGCGTCCGCGAGCTCTTGGCCTCATACCATGGATAACACGTCCGCGTTTTGCAGCCATATGTGCAATATACATATTTGCCGGTTCGAGTCCTTTATACTCTGCATTGCTTTCCGCATTGTTAAGTATCTTTAAGAACTCTTTTGAAGCGCCCACAGGATAACGTCCTGCAGCCATTCCTCCTTTCTTGTGACCCAGACCATCATTGTGCCTCTTAAAAGGCACAGGCTGGTTCAATTTGATCACATTCTCAAGATATGTTCTCGCAACACCGGTGCGCATACCTTTTATTGCACGACCAAGTTCACGTGATTTCTTTTGTGAGATGTGAAGTTCTGAACCCATTGCTTTTGCACTGACTTCGGGGTCTAATTCCATTGAATAATTGATTCTTGCCATTCTTCATCACCTTACTTGAGCGGTACGAACTTGCTTGAACGAGTTGCACCAACACCGGCACTGCCGTGTGATACTTTGTTACGCGTCAATGCGAACTCTCCGAACCTGTGTCCGATCATCTCTGGCTGGATATCGACCTTTAAGAATGACTTACCATTATAGAGCTCAAAACTCTTGCCGATCATATAAGGCATGATAATGATATTCCTATAATGTGTTCTGATCTTATCCTTTCCATCAATGAACATCTGCATTACATTCTTCTGGCCATCTGTGAGACCACGTTTAAGACTGCGTCGTTCTCTTGAGGGTAACATCTCTGCAAACTCTTCCAAGCTCAATTGTTGAAGCTCCTCTATTGTCTTACCGCGATAGGTAAACTCACCTTTTCGTTTTGGTAATCTTGTTGTTGATTTTCTTGCCATGTATTACACCTCCGATTAACGCTTTCCTGTCCTGCGTGCTGCAATATGACCTACCTTACGACCAGGTGGTGCATTCCTGCTGACCGTTGTTGGCTTTCCGGGATGTTTCCGGTTTCCGCCACCAAACGGATGGTCTACCGCATTCATGGCAACTCCCGATACACGTGGGTATTTTGCCGCTCTTGTTTTCATTTTATGATACACTTTACCGGCCTTTAAGAACGGTTTATCGACACGTCCGCCACCTGCAACAATTCCAATTGTTGCCCGGCACTTTGGACTGAACCATTTGATCTCACCGGATGGCATCTTTAAGACAGTCTTTTTGCTATCATGGGAAACCAGTGTTGCATAAACACCGGATGCACGTGCAAATTGTCCACCATCACCTGGCTTTGACTCAATGTTACATACAGGAACACCTTCAGGGATCTCTGACAATGGAAGAATGTTGCCCGGTTTGACCTCTGCTGAGATACCGCAGGCGATCTTCTGGCCAACTGCAATTCCCTCAGGTGCCAATATCAAACGCTCTTCGCCATTCTCAAATGAAACTCTAACGATTGGTGCTGACCTTGCCGGATCGTGTGTGACCTCAGTCACTGTACCGTACAAAGTATCTGTCATATCCACATTTGGATGTTTCAATGCGGCTTTGAACCTGTGAGATGGAGCCCGATATGCAGGAGTTCCGCGACCTCTGTTCTGTGATATAAGTCTATGTCCCATTTTATCTCACCTCACACCAATCCAATTCTTGTAGCAATCTCGTGGGCAGCCTCATCTCCCTCGAATGTAACGATCGCTTTTTTCAATCCTTTCATTGTGGTCATTGTACAGATCGATTTTACAGGAAATCCATACGTCTTCATAACATCTTCTTTGATCTGATACTTGTTTGAACGAGTATCAACAATGAACTGGAGTTTGTTATTATCCAGAACCATCATCGCTTTTTCCGTAACAAACGGATATTTAATAGCGTTCATATAAATGCACCTTCCAGATTTGATATTGCCGATTCGGTCCATATCGTAAGCCGACCCGCGTGTGTGCCCGGTGCAAGTAATTCTGCATTCAATGAATCCACTGTCGCAATATCGACACCGGATAAATTATTTGCAGCCTTGAGTATGGGGCTATATTCACCTGCAACGATCAAGATACTCTTTTTGTGTTTGTATTTGCGACCTCGAAGTTTACCCTTGCCGGCTCTGATATGCCTTCCTTCCTTTGCACGGATGACATCATCATAAATGCCTGCTGCCTGCATGAAACTTATGACTTCTTTAGTCTTTGTAAGATCTTCAAGTGCATCTTCGACAACAAGTGGAACATTTGCATCAAACCTGTGACCTCTTGCCTTTACAAGTTCAAGGTTAATGGTTGCTGCAATTGCAGAACGAATAGCCATGCGCCTTTCTTTCTTGTTTACCTTTTCAGAACGGTCAGTTTCTGGTTTTGGAGGATGTGCTCTTCTACCACCGACTGCTTGAGGAACTCTTGCAGCACGACTTCCATTTGAAAGTCTTGGAATTTGTGCAACACCTCTGCCAGACCCCCATGAATGTGCTGATGTATCCATACCTGAATACATGCGAGGACCGTATGGCTGAAGTCTGTTAGCCTGTGCTGAAAGCACTGCCTTTTTGATAAGATCAGGTCTGTATATCTCTTCGAAAATATCAGGCAATGTGATCTCGCCTTTAATGTTTCCAGATAGATCAATAATATTTGCTATAACCATTCACATCACCCTTGCTTGGACTGTGTACTTACGTGAACGATCTGTGGTTCACCCATACCGGACACTTTTGACCTGGTAGGTTCTCGAAGTCTGATCAATCTCTTTGATGGACCCGGTACGCTTCCTTTAATTAATACATATTCTCCGCGCACAAGACCATAATTAAGAAAACCGCTTGATGGATTGATCCCATCAATGTCTTCAGAGATCTTGAGGATACGCTTGTTATATTCAGTTCGCTGGTGGTATCCCATCTGACCCATTTGTGGAACTCTCCAGCTAACACGAGCTGGATGCCATGGACCAAGTGTACCTACCTGACGAAGACTTCCTGCACGGGAGTGCTTGTTCTTCATCATGTTGATGCCCCATCTTTTAACAGCACCCTGCGTACCTTTGCCGGTCGTGATTGCTGCGACATCTACAATTCCGCCGCTACTGAACACATCATTGATGCGAATTTCATTTCCGAGTATTGATTGTGCATACTCGAACTTTGCTTTAATATCACTACCACTGATACCGGTCTCCATAAGATCAGGTTTCTTTTTAGGAACACCAGTGAGACTTTTTGGTAATGTGTATGTGAGCACCTTGATATCAGTTGCAGTGCCATCATCGATAAGTGAATTGATCTTAGCCATTGCTTCATCTGCATTATGGTTCTTTGGCATCATTATAGTGCGCTCAAGACTTTCATCCAGATATGAAGACCATACTTCTGCAACTGCTTTATCACCATAGGTAGTATTTTCATATGCACGAATAGCTGCAACCTTAATAGCAGGTGTTTCGATAACAGTTACCGGTACAGATATCTCAGCACCTTCTGTAATACTGTTTTTTGCATCGTCGATCATTGCCACATGAGTCATACCTACCTTGTAACCTGCAAATCCTTGCAGTTTAGGTTCGCCGGATGACTCTGGCCATGATCTAAACCTTGCTATGTGGCTTTTCGCTCTCTTGCGTGGACTAAATGCGAGTGAACCCCGCCTTGGTCTATGTCCTTTTGCCATTTTTATCCTCCATATACAATTATTTTAATTTAATTCTACTGATTTTTAGCCAACCACAAGTAAGCCGTTATTATTATGATTAAACTGTAAACACTCAGCATCGCTAAAAAGCAAATAAATATTATTCAAAATATAAATTTGAATTATTTGCCTTTAAAGTCAATGTGAGTCAATGCACACTCCGTTTTGCGAAATTGTGCCCTTAAACAGTATTCACCTATAAAAGATCTAAACAGGTCCATGTTCTTTTGCACGCCAATTACGCACAAAAACGGGCATTCCAGGAATTGGCCCATAACATTTCATGTTAAATCCGACTTTTCACACTTGCTATCTTACTTAATTAACTTCGATAAATCATTCCAGCATATTGATTTTAGCAGGAATTACATATCAATGTCTAACTTTGCATTGTGAATGCCACATGTTGTATATAAACTCTGCGCGTGGGGCCGCATACAGGGAATCTGACTCATAAAGCAAAAGAAGCAAGATTTATAACCAATAGAGACGAAATAGATATAAACTTAATAATATAAAATGTGGTGAAATCTTGATAGACAACCCGATATGGATTCCAATAATTATTGTTGCATTACTAGGTATTGCAATACTTATTATGATCTATTTTTTCATACAAAAACTTACAGAAGGCAGCTTGAAAAAATATGCAACACTTATATTGCTTGCACTTGGTGTTTTTTCAATTGGTGGTGCACTGCGATCTGCTCACGAATTAGAAATATTGACCAGTTCAATATTCACAGAAATCGAATACCTACTTTATTGTGTATATTATTTAGTTCTGCTCTATGCAGTTTACACATTGTACAAAATGTCAAAACAATTCGGATTTAGTGATAAGACTTTAATGATGGCTGATGCACTGAAAGCGAGAGGTGAGAAGAAATGAGCCTGATTGAACTTTTTTCACTTACACAATGGTTAGTATTGTTAGTAGGACTACTTGGCTTCGTCGTGGTCTTGCTAAATTTAATTGTTATATCAAAACTTAACAATGGGAATTTCAAAAAATTTGCAAATATGACATTGTTGCTTATACTGATATTCTCAGTTGCCGGATTTTTGCGCTCCTTACAAGTGTTTTCAGACGTATATACAATTGCAAACATTCCAATTGCCTATGTTGAATATGGGATATACTCCATAGTGTATATTGTCGCAGCCTTCAAAATATATTCAATTTCAAAGACATTCGGATTTGCGGAATAAATAAATGGGGAGTGTGTGTACCATTACTGAAGAAATAATCAAAACAATCGATGAAGCGTTAAAAGACGAAACTGAACCTGGGATCAGCTTAGTTTTAACTACCGCTAAAAAATACAATGAAGCAAATGTCACACTTACTGAATATATGGTGAACACAAAAGGCATTCCTGGGGTATATGTCACACTTAATAAACCATACAGGACAATGATAAAAAACCTTGATGGAAAAGTAGACTTGCGAATGCTCATATTCATTGATGCGATCACAAAATCAACTGGTGGCAAAATTAACAAAGAGGACGAATGCCTATATCTGGATACAATGCAAAACCTCACCGACCTGGGTGTTGCGATCGACCAGGCTATCCGTGCAATACCAAATGATGAAAAATTCTTGCTATTCGATTCACTTTCTACACTATTGATATACAGTCAAGTAGGCAGTGTATCCAAGTTCATTCATTTCCTGACCGGAAAGATACGTGCACTTGGTGTCAATGGAATACTCCTATCTCTTGTACACGGTGAAGAAGACGAATTCCTATCACAACTTTCAATGTTTTGTGACCAGACAATATACTTAGATGGATAGATGGGGATCGAAACGATCACCCATTATCGTCACCATATTATCCTTTATTGAACAATTACATCTGATCTCTGCCAAGTTCAAATGCTCTGACATTAATATCCACTGTTTTTGGCGGAACCATCCCTTTTATACAATCGATCAATAATTCCTTGCTCATAGGAAGGTAATTAGATGCTGCACCAACCATGACAACATTCATCGCCTGCGGATGCCCCGCCTTCATCGCAAGTTCAGATGCATTGAATGCAATAACCTTGTGATTGGCTCTGAGCGTTTCCACAATTTCCGCCACCGCAGGATATTCTTCCCCTCCTGATGTCACTGTTATCGGAAAAACAGGTTCTGTATTCACAATAACCACACCATCCCCGGAAAGAGAATCGATATACCGCAATGCTTCTGCAGGTTCGAGTGCAAGAAGTACATCAGCACCATGCAACGGGATCATTGAACCCAATTCGCACTCCAACCTGATATGGTTTACAACCGAACCACCACGCTGAGCCATCCCATGTGTCTCTGCTGCACGTATTGAAATTCCTTCTAAAACCGCAGCCTTTCCTATAATATCGGATGCTAGAATGGCACCCTGCCCCCCAACACCGGAAATTACAAGATCCAGTTTTGTTTTATCGCCACTCATTTCCCCACCTCCGAAATAGCATCAAATTTACATATCTGTGCACACACACCACATCCAGTACAAAGTGCAGTGATCTTCGAATGCTTGCCCTTTGCATCAAATTCAATCGCAGGACAACCGAATTTAACACATTGTTTGCATCCAGTACATTTCCCAACATCGATCACATACGGTTTGTGCTTGATACCCATACGTCTCGCATTAATAACACATGCCTGTTCTGCAATAACAACTGACGTCCCATTGTATTCTTTCGCACGCTTGAAAACGTCCTCTGTTGCTTTACGATCATAAGCATCAACAACTTCTACGAACTCCGCACCAAGACCGTGACAAAGTTTCTCGATCGATATTTCAACTGTCGGTTCTCCGGTTGCAGTCTCCCCCATACCTGGATTAGGCTGATGTCCCGTCATAGCAGTTACGCGATTATCAAGTATAGTAACAGTGATGTTCGCTTTGTTATAAACCGCATTCATAAGTCCATTTATGCCAGTATGGAAAAAAGTTGAATCACCAATTGAGCAACATATTGGACGCGATTCGCCTGCATGATAAATACCCGATGCAAGCGTTATGCTTGATCCCATACAAAGAGTTGTTTCCACTGTACCGCTCTGGACACCAAGGGTATAGCACCCGATATCACTTGGATACACCGCATCGTTACCAAATACTTTTTTCATGGCATTATACACAGCTCTGTGCGAACATCCCGGACACATCGCTGGCGGGCGAAGTGGAAGTTCGATATCGATCGCACCCTCTACATCCATTTTCGAATCTGCAATATTTTCAGTTGCAATCATTGCAGATTTAGTCTTAAATTTGCCCTGAATACCAAAGGCATTTGCTATTGCATTCTTACAAAGTTCAACATTCAATTCCCCAGTCCTTGAAACAAGATCTCCTGTTTTCCCGATTATTCTGGTATTCAACCCAACTTCATTTGCAATTATCTTGACTCTATCCTCAACAACGGGTTCAAGTTCTTCTATAACAAGAATAGTATCTGCGTGTTCAAGCATCTTCTTAATCAAACTTTGTGGAACAGGATATGTGCTAATTTTTAAAAATGATACGTCGATCCCGAGATTCTGAATAGCCTCCTTTGTATACACAGACGCAATTCCAGATGCAATTATTCCGATCTTTTCCGATCCATTGCTTATTGTAAGTTCATTCCACTGTGAACCCTCCAGTTCTTTTGAAATACTATCTTGAATGCCAAGAAGATGAGAATGCCGAACACGTGCATTTTTAGGAAGCATCACCCACCTGTCTATGAGTTTCTCAAAATGCGCAAGTGGTCTGTTTTCAACTACCTCACCGGGCTCTACATCAGATTTCCCATGTGAGATGCGTGTTGTCGGTCTAAATATTACAGGTATCTCGAATTTTTCAGATAATTCAAAAGCATAAGGGATCATATCCTTTGCTTCCTGTATTGTGGATGGGTCCAGACATGGGACTAGTGAAAAGTCTGCATACTTTCTGGTATCCTGCTCGTTTTGGGATGAGTGGCATGAGGGATCATCTGCAACTATTATTATCATACCACCTTTGACACCCGTATATGCAAGTGTCATCAAAGGATCGGCTGCAACATTGAGTCCTACATGCTTCATGGTAACAACAGAACGCACACCCGACCATGCGGCACCTGCCGCTACTTCCAGTGCAACTTTTTCATTCACTGACCACTCAACATAGAATTTCCTCTCGTCCATTCTTGCCAATGTATCAATTATCTCAGATGAAGGTGTACCGGGGTATCCTGATATAACCTGTGCGCCTCCTTCTACAATTCCTCGTGCTATTGCGATGTTGCCAAGCATGTACTCGCGTGTACTCATGTTGATCTCCTGTTAATTTGATAAAAGCATTTATTATAAATATTTCTTATATGTGCTACTAAAATTGTAATTGTAATTGTAATTGTAAATGTAAATGTAAATACATAAGTCCCATGACATGACAACATGTGAATTTCATGTGCCTCAGAACTCATAGGGCTCATCACTTGTCAGAACCGCTTCTCATCACAGGCACATTTTTCTAATCTCTAACCTGATCCTTAATTCCGCATTTGTATAACAATCTCGGCAGCCGCATCTTTTGGCGAATCCGCATTGTAGATACTGCGCCCCACAATTACCCAATCTGCGCCCGCTTTTATCACATCAGCCGCACTCCCGCCCTGTGCACCGACACCTGGCGAAATGATGGAAAGTTCACTGCCGATTATGCTTCGTATCTCACTCACACGCTCCGGGCGCGTTGCAGGTGCCACTACACCGGACGCACCGGCATCCAGTGCCATTTTTGCAATTGACTCTGCGACCGGCCGGAAGAACTCCACGCCTCCCGGGTGGCTCATCTCTGTTACCACGTAGATATCTTTACCACTCGCCTTCGCAGTCTCCACGCACGCATCAAGGCTGTCCTGTCCTGTGAAACCGTGTACAATAACTGCATCTGCCCCTGCTTTGAATACCTGCTCACATATCAGGCGGTCGGTGTTCGGGATGTCAGCGACCTTGAAATCTGCAATTACGGGCGCATACTTTGCGAGATCTTTGACGATACCGAGTCCTGTTGCAAGTACAAGCGGGTATCCAACTTTTATTGCATCCACGTATTCGTGAACGTCCTGTGCTATTTTTAGTGCACTTTCTTTGTCTGTGACATCAAGTGCAAGTATTAGGCGGGTGTTCTTATTCATTTGATTCTCCTTATATGAGTAAGTTGTTTTTATCGGTGTTGTCAAACAGTTTAGTGTTTAGACAAAAGTATTATTCATACATGTTTGTGAAGGCATACCATTTGACACTAGTCAAATATCATTCACAAAATTATCAGTTTTTGATATAAATTGCAGCCAGGTTTTTGGAATATTTCGAACCAAATCTTCTAAATGCGACTCCTCAAGCATAAATCCATACGCATGTACAAAATAATGCCTAAAAGTCAAATATTCATAAAGATCATTAGATAGAGTATCTGATAATACTCCCATAGATGATGACAAAGTAAGTAGATCTTTGTGCCAGGTCGCAAAGTTTGGAATCTTAATGACTTTAGACAAAATAATACGCTTTAAAATATTCTCCATTCCATTGTAAATATTGTGAAGAAAAGTACCAACTGCCGCCAATTCTACAACTGTCTTACCCTGCCGTCCCCAAGCAAGATTCAAATTATCCAATGCGATCTCAACATTCTCTCTTTCTGCAAGAATCTGTTGATGCAATTTATCCATATATTTTGACTCCATCTTCTTCTATCAGGTCATTAAATAATGACTTCTTAGATAGATCGACAAGATCAACAGACTTTGATAAATTCCTAAATATATCTGCATAAAATTTGAAAAATAAACGTGGTTCAATTCCTTTTACTCCAACATCTATATCGTTAGACTCTTTACCTTCTAAAACGGAGGAACCAAACAGGATAACATCAGTAACATTATATTTTCTAGCATACTTTATTATGATATTTTTGTCACTTTCTGTTATCATTTTATCACTCCTTTCGCCTGTAATTTTAATAAAATACTTTAGTACTATATTTTATGTATTGCTCCATATAAATACTCTATTCACTTCCCCAACCGACTCCTGGCAGCAGCCACAATGATCGGAAGCGTAATAGTAGCATCAGCATAAACAGTCACCGAGCGGGCCTCTTCCCCAACCTTGCCCCATGAACGTGCCTCGTCAAGAGTCGCACCGCTCAAACCGCCGGTCTCGGGAGTGTCCATTGTTAACTGTATCGCATAATCGAACTCATTTGGAGTAACAAGCATTGACTGGAAAATATAATTCTTGGGAACTCCACCGCCGATCAGCAGCGTACCCGCTTTTTTTGCATCGTAGCAGATATCCATGAACTCTTTCATATCCGCAAAAGCATCAACATTAAGCGGATTCATCTGCTTGTACAACCATGCCTGAAGACCAACCATGGAATCCTGTATCGCAGGACAATATATCGGAACATCCATGTCGGCGGCAGTCTTGAGTATCGAATTATTGTCATCAAGGTTCTTGCCGATATGTGTCATAAGTTGTCGAATGGAGAGCGTTTCGCTGCCCAGTTCTCCAAAGATGGACTGCATCTTATCCTCAAAATCAATAAAATGATGTTCAGGTAAGAATACATCATATATGCGATTGATCTCCTCATGCTTAAGTTCAACATCATTCGCAATATCCGTGCCCTTATAGTGATGCAAACCCAGTGATTCCACAATATCGTGAACCATGTTCGCGCCTGTGGTCACCATAACATCGATATATCCGTCACGGATGAGATCAGAAACAATACTGCGCATCCCTGCCGGCACCATCGCACCTGCAAATCCGAAGAATTTTGTCGTGTCATCCCTCTGCATATCACAATAAATGTCAACAGCCTCTGCAATTCGACCCGCACCAAATGCACATCCGTTGAATTCCCTGACAAGCGAATCCACACTCATGTTTGATGTGATCTTTGCCTGATTAATTGGTCGTATAAGTTTATTGGATGATTCATCGCAGTGCATTTGTATTTCCTCTTATTATCTAGTTCTAAATGGTTAACGTATGTCTATTTAGAGTAAATAAAGTAATCGATTACAGGCTGCAAAATATCGATTTTAATTCAGTTGTTGGATTATTTCATCCGGACAGAATATACAATATATTTCATTATGAATGATAGTTTTAGGCTACAAGTCATCATTCATAATGATTATTTTATGCATTATATCATCATTTGTAATGACAATGTATATAAGTAAAAAATTGCATATATACTTGACATGGAATCAAAAACACTAAAAGAACTCATAATCGAGCAAAAAAGTGAGTTCGAAAGTGATGATGATCATGTAAAAAGATGTGTACTGGATAGTATATCTGACCAAATGGAATTGCCACATATATTAATAATCTCGGGACTTAGGCGGTCAGGCAAAAGCACATTACTAAAAGAAATTAACAAATCTTTTTTTGAAGGACATACCATTTATTATTTCAATTTTGAAGATGAACGTTTGTTGGATTTCACAGTTTCAGATTTCGATCTGCTCTATGAAACTTTCCTCGAACTTTTTGGGAAAAGCAAGATCATGCTTTTCGATGAGATTCAGAATATAGAGAACTGGGAACTATTTGTAAGGAGGATGCACGATAGAGGGTTCAAATTTGTTATAACAGGTTTTAATTCTTCAATGCTAAGCAAGGAACTGGGCACAAGGCTTACCGGTCGCTATATTGGTACAGAACTATTCCCTTTTTCATTCAGAGAATTCTTAAAATTCAGGGACATGGATATTCCCGATATCATGTTAACTGAAAACCGGGCAGATATCAAGAGACATTTCACTGAATACCTCAAATTCGGAGGCATACCTGAATACCTGAAATATAAGAATGAACTGATACTCAAGACATTATATGAGAATATTCTATACAAAGACATTTTTGCAAGATATGGACTTAATGATGAAAAAGCATTGAAGGAATTGTCATTTTATCTTTTCTCCAACTACGGCAGTGAAATCAGTTACAAAAAATTAAAGGTAATGTTGGATGTGAGCATTAATACCGTCAAAAACTACATAAGTTACATAGAAAACTCATACCTTATATTCACCGTACCAAAGTATGATTATTCTGTTAAGAAACAGATATACTCGCCAAAGAAAGTATATGTGATTGATACCGGACTTATAAATTTAGTATCATTCAAATTCTCACGGGATCATGGCAAACTGTTGGAGAATCTTGTGTTTATCGAACTTAAGAGAAGGTATAGGGACATTTACTACCACAAAGGAAAGCGTGAATGTGACTTCATTGTTCTGGAAAATGGCAGTGTAACCTGTGCAATACAGGTAACTGCAAGTTTGAAGGACAACAAGACCCGAGAATTTGGAGGTCTACTGGAAGCTTTGACAATGTATGATCTTGATGAAGGTCTAATACTTACGGACGACGAGGATTTTGAAGACACGTTGGAAAATAAGAAAATAAGGGTTATGCCTGTGTGGAAATGGATGCTTGAAGAACCCTCCGGAACGTCAAGCAAAACCAATAACAGTTAAACCAAAACCAATAACAGTTAAACAAAAACCACAATTCAATATCATCCCAACTCTTTAACCTTCCCTTTCAGCACTTCAACAGCCTCCGGGTTCTGCAATGTAGTAATATTTCCAACATCCGTACCATCCGCAATTGCTTTCAAAATCCTTCGCATGATCTTTCCACTTCTTGTCTTTGGCAGGTCGTCTGCAAACACAATTGTCTGCGGACGTGCGATCGGACCGATCTCATCGGCAACATGCACGACCAACTCCTTCCTGAGTTCTTCACTCTCAACCGCAGTCTCTTCAAGTGTAACATAACAGAATATCGCTTCACCTTTTATCTCATCGTACTTGCCAACAACCGCAGCCTCAGAAACAGCAGGATGCGACACAAGTGAACTTTCTATCTCCATAGTCCCAAGACGGTGTCCTGCAACCTTTATCACATCATCCACACGTCCAAGCACCCAGAAACACCCATCCTCATCCTCACGTGCACCATCACCTGAAAGGTATGTCTCAACACCCCACTTACCCCAGTAAGTACCAATGAACCTTTCCTCATTCTTATAGATCGTCCGTAGCATACTTGGCCACGGTGCCTGAATTGCGAGATAGCCACCCTGTCCCCGTGGCACCTCATTACCATCATCATCAAGTACTGCTGCCTTGATACCAGGGAATGGTTTTGTCGCACTTCCGGGTTTTAGTGTTGTAAGCCCCGGAAGGGGCGTGATAAGAACCATGCCTGTTTCAGTCTGCCACCATGTATCGACAAGAGGACAGCGACTGCCACCTATATTCTCAAAGTACCACAACCATGCCCTCGGATTGATAGGCTCGCCCACAGAACCGATAAGACGCAGTGTGGAAAGGTCGTGTTTTGCAGGTATTTCCGCACCCCATTTCATAAATACACGTATCGCTGTTGGTGCAGTATAGAATATCGTAACCTTATGCCTTTCAATAATGTCCCAGAACCGATCCTTGTCAGGATAATCGGGTGCACCCTCGTACATCACAACAGTTGCACCATTGGAAAGCGGACCATACACAATATAGGAATGACCTGTGATCCACCCGACATCAGCTGTGCACCAGTATACATCGTTCTCTTTAAGATCGAATATCCAATTCGCAGTAACATGGGTCCCGACCATGTATCCGCCTGTGGTATGCACAACACCTTTTGGCATTCCCGTAGTGCCGCTTGTATACATCAGAAACAGCATATCCTCGGAATCCATGACTTCAGGTTCACATAAAGGTTCTGCAGATTCGAGTAGTTCATGCCACCAGATATCCCTGCCAGACTGCATTGCAACATCATTGTCTGAATGTTTGACTACAATGACCTTTTCCACATTCCCTGTTTTGGCAACCGCCTCATCAGTCTTTCCTTTGTGGTTAAGCCCTTTTCCGCGGCGGGAATATCCATCACAAGTAATGACAAGTCTGCTATTGGCATCACTTACACGCTGTGAAAGTGCATCGGCAGAGAATCCGGCAAACACCACACTATGAGGCGCACCGATCCTTGCACAGGCAAGCATTGCAATTACCACTTCAGGGATCATTGGCAGGTATATAGTTACTATATCACCTTTTTTGATACCGAGTTCCTTGAGTGAGTTTGCAAATCGTTCTGTTGCATCCAATAGTTCACGGTAGGTGTATGTCCTGACCTCACCCATTTCTCCTTCCCACAATATCGCAGTCTTATCACCACGATTTTCAATGTGACGATCAAGACAATTGTAAGATGCATTGAGTTTACCGCCTGTGAACCACTGTGCATGCGGCGGTTTCCAGTCTAAAACAGAGTCCCATTTCTTGAACCAATCGATATTATCTGCAAGCCCACCCCAGAAACCTTCAAGGTCATCCTCTGCCCTTTTGTAAACATTTGGATCATTCATGTTCGCCTTTTTGACAAAGTCTTCGAATGGTTCGAATCTACGCTGTTCTTTTAGTGATGCTTCAATTGTTTCTGCCATTTGGATACCCCATATTTGAATAAATTATTCATAAAGATACATTATTATAGAATATAATTTATTTTATAATACACTTATTGTGTAGAGATCTGATTATATGAACATATTCAAAATATGGAGGCAATGCAATGAATGTTACACCACAAATTGTCATCAAGAAAGAGATGCCTATTCCAAATGGATATGAAGGTAGAACATTAGAAGGACATACTATCATAAATATTCCAGATTGGTTAAGTGATGAGTATTCAAAACTAATGGAACTAATAGATGGAATGGATTATTATGTTCGCATCCAGACAGAAGGTGAAATTGGTGGAAAGCATGGTATTAAAGGTGATGCCGGTATAATTTGTGATCTCAATGGCAATCCACTTGAAAAATCATACCTTGTAAAAAGCGGACCTCATGAAAATAAGGAAACCTTTGTAATAACAAGTGAACCATATATTCATGTATCTGCACATTTTGATAAAGAATACATCATCATACACATGAAAGAAATTGTTCCAAAATTGCCTTTTTATCATTTTGAAACTTTATGGAAGTACCATGGAATAATTTCGGGCATAGAGTACAAAATACCGGATAAATATAAAGAATACAAAAAAGTAATTATGGCAACCGTGAAAAAATCCCAATGTGAAGATTGTCATTGTTTACACTTTTATTGATGGAACTGCCCATCAATACACACATATTTTAAAATGAGTGTTGTAACTCAATACTTTCCAATAAGTTTTGCCACTTCCCTGTGCACCCCATGGATACTTAATCCACTTCCCAGATACATCATTGGACATTTTCCTGTTATATACTCGACTTCTGGATCATCAAGCATCTCTTTGACTTTTGGTGTTTCAGTATTACAGTGTATCCACATCTTGTTCACTCCCTTATCCTTAAGGGATCTGACCACATCTGCCGGTTCGGTCTTTGTAATACCGATGATCGCAGCATGAATATCCCCCGGGATCTCAGAAATATCATTCAATGCATCTGGATCTGATTTATTTGAGAGATTAACCAGATATACATTTTTGCCTCTTTTCCTTATCTCATTTGCTGCCCATTTCATTGCAGGTTTTGTTCTTGTATATAATCTATAGGATTATGTAGTCCAAGTTAATGCGAACGAAGTGAGCATTTTCTTGTAGTATATAATTTATAGATTATATAGTCCGAGTCAATTCGACCGAAGGAAGAATTTTCTCGTGTCAGTGACCACCACGAAATTATTGGAATTCCAGAATGTTTCTTGTATTGTAATAAAAAATGTCCCCTATATTGAGATTAACTAAATAGAGTTTTAAACCAATTTGATAATAACTTTTCGCATCACTTCCACGCATATATATAACTATCATATTATTTAATTGCCATAAATAATATAACTCATAAAAACACTATTGGAATTGTAATTATGGTTCTCGAAAAATTGATACCACAGCAGAAGAACATGTCCACTAAAGTTGGCGGACTCCTGATAATCGTAGGTGAGACCATGTTCCTGTTCTCGCTCTTGAATTTCATTATGATAACCCGACTCCAGTACTACAGTTCAGGAGATTCGTTCATACGTACCATCTTTCCTGATTACCTGTTCTTCCTGGCTGGAATGTTCGCAGTAGCAGCAGCAGGCATGTGGCTAACATACGTATATGTCTTCCCAAGCAAACAGCGTTTTTCACAGGAACAAGCAGTAAAGGACAACCGCAGCCCGATGTATGACAGGATAATCGAAGTTCAGAATGATGTTGTCCAGATGCGTGAGATGATCGAGAAACTATCGGAAAGAATGGATGAAATGGCAAAGGGAAAGTCTGATTAGTCGAACAGGCAATAATCATCATTAACATGCCCATCGAGATAACACCTATAATCAACGAACCTGCACTAATAGTCTCAAATACCGAAAAAGCGCTGATCATTGCAGATATTCACCTCGGCATCGAGTGGGACCTGTATAAAAGCGGCTTTTCAATACCAAGCCAGATGAATAACCGAATAGAGCGCATCCATAAATATATCAAAAAAAACAATCCTGACAGAGTAATATTGCTGGGTGATATCAAACACAACATCCCACAAATATCATGGCAGGAGCGGGATGAGATCCCCTACTTTTTAGAATCAATTGCAAAATATGCGCCAATTGACATATTCCCGGGAAATCATGACGGGAATATCGACTTTTTATTGCCAAAAGATGTAGACATCACCCTTTATTCCCCAAGAGGTGCAATTCTGGACGGAGTCGGATACTTCCACGGACACACATGGCCTGACCCTGAATTGCTGGGTGTGGAATACATTATAACAGCACACAACCACCCGATTATACGTTTTACAGATACGCTTGGGTTTGCAACTGTAGAACCTGCATGGATCCGCACAAGACTCAAATGCGAGGTTTTTGCACAACATTTTCCCGGTATCGACTTTTCACAAACCGGTGCATGGGGTGACCCACAAATATTTATTGTTCCTGCATTCAATGAACTGTGCGGAGGCGTGGCTTTCAACGAATCGCTACATGATGACCTCCTTGGACCTGTATTTTCATCCGAAGGATTTGACCTTGACAATGCAAAAGCGTATCTTCCGGATGGAACAAATCTTGGCACACTGAAAAACCTGCGCAGAATGGATGAATCAAAGCAAAGGGAACCGAGAAAGAATAGGAAAAAAAGCCGGAAAGGAAAGAAGCATGGGGTTTGAAAAATGACGTTCAATAACATTTTCGATTCACTTCACCCAAATATTCAGGAAGGTCTGAAAAAACGTGGTTTTACTGCACCCACAGAACCGCAGGAAAAAGCGTTCCCACATATCCTGAATGGAAAACATACATTCCTTATAGCACCGACCGGTTCAGGAAAGACTGAATCCGCAGTCCTTCCGATATTCGACAGCATACTCGCAAAGAGTGATGAAGAGCGAAAAGGCATATCCGCCCTGTACATAACACCCCTGCGTGCCTTGAATCGTGACATGTTGTCACGTATCGAATGGTGGGGCATGGAACTTGGGATCGATGTGAAGGTACGCCATGGGGATACGTCACAATACGAGCGCCAGAAACAGTCGAAGAAACCTCCTGATATACTAATTACCACGCCTGAAACACTTCAGGCAATGTTCACAGGCTCACGATTGCGCAAGAACCTGGAAAGTGTGACCCACGTAGTTGTAGATGAGATACACGAACTTGCATCATCAAAGCGGGGCACCCAACTTGCCGTGGGACTTGAGAGACTTATTGAACTTTCCGGTGAGTTCCAGAGGATCGGGCTTTCAGCCACAGTTGGAAATCCAGAGGTTGTAGCAGGTTTTCTTGCAGGTGCAAAACGTGATGTGACGATCGTTGAAGTTTCCATGTTAAGTCTTCTGGAATTTAACGTAGTGAGTCCACAGGTCGCACCGGAAGATATGGCTATCGTAAAAAAGATTGGATGTGATGTTGAGTTTGCATCACATTTGCGATGCATACGCGAGATCGTTGAAACACACAGATCAACTCTTATTTTTGTAAATACCCGCCAGAGTGCAGAGGCTCTTGCATCCGGGTTTAAAATTTTGGGAGCAAACATTGGAGTACACCACGGATCGCTGTCCGTAGAGTCACGTATCGAGGCAGAGGAGTCATTCAAGAATGGCGACCTGATGGGTCTTATCTGCACATCATCTATGGAACTTGGGATCGATATAGGGAACGTTGACCACGTGGTCCAGTACGGTTCGCCAAGACAGGTATCGCGACTGCTTCAACGTATTGGGCGTGCAGGACACAGGATACATGAGATCTCAAGAGGGACGATTCTGACGGTTGGTTCTGATGACAATGCTGAAAGCATGGCTATTACAAAAGCAGCACTTGAAGGTCAGGTGGAAAATGTATTCCCGCATGTCAATTCCCTTGATGTGGTCGCAAACCAGATATCGGGAATGGTGCTTGATTTTGGAGAAGTTGAAGTTGAGAAGATACATTCGATATTGACAAGATCATATCCATTCAAGGACCTCACGATAGAAGAACTGTGGCGGGTTGTTGACCAGATCATCGATTACAGGATGGTGTGGCATGATGAAGGGTCAAAGTCGATAAATCGGCGGCGAAATAGCTGGCAGTATTATTACAACAACCTCTCCATGATTCCGGATGAAAAGAAATACGAGATATACGACATTGTTACCGGAAAGACTGTGGGGGTACTGGATGAGGCGTTCGTGGTCAATTTTGTTTCTCCCGGAGCCGTATTCATCACTAAAGGGGATATGTGGAGGGTTATCGAAATGGTCACTGACCGCGACAGGATCAAGGTGGAACCTGTGAAAGGTATGGGCGAGATACCAAGCTGGGTCGGAGAAGAGATCCCTGTGCCTTATGAGGTAGCACAGGAAGTAGGTTCCATCAGAAGCAGGATAGCAGGTTTTATCTGTGACGGACTTGAGGATATGGAAATTGCAGAACGCTTACAACGGGTATATCCAATTGATAAGAGAACTGTTTTGAATGTTATCGAACTCATAAGCGATCATATATCAGCAGGATATCCGCTTCCTGATGACCATACTATTGTCATTGAGGATGATGGCGAGGCTATTGTCATCAATGCGTGTTTCGGACACAATACGAACGAAACCATCGGGAAAGTGCTCACATCGCTTCTTGGTGCACGTTTTGGCAGTAGTGTTGCACAGGAGATCGACCCATACAGGATACGTCTGCAACTTCCAAGAAAGATCAGACCGCAACTTGTCCGGGAACTAATACTTGAAACACAGCCTGAATATATCGAGCCTATTATTGAGATGACGCTTAAGAACACATCCTTGATGAAGTGGAAAATGGTTCATGTGGCAAGAAAATTTGGGGCGCTTAGTCGTGATATTGATTATGATCGCATCAGTATGAAAAAACTTCTTGAGATCTATAAAGGCACATCAATGTACGAGGAGGTAATGCGGGAGATATTCCACAATAATCTTGACGTTAAGAGAGCACGGGATGTGCTGCTTGGGATTATGTCGGGAGATATTGCAGTTAAGATATGTCCTGTTTCCACTCCGATAGGGGCAGCAGGTTTTGCAATGAGCCGTGATCTTGTGGCACCTGAGAAGGCTGACCGCTCAATTGTGATGGCGTTGAAGGAGAGGATAATGGATGACAATGTCATACTTTTCTGTGTGAATTGCAAGAAATGGATTTCTCGCCGGAAAGTGAAGAATGTACCTGATGATCTGATCTGCCCTATTTGTGAATCAAGGACAATCGCCGCTTTGAAGCCCTGGGAAGAAGAGGAGATCAAACTTGTAAAGAGGCAGGATAAGGTCACTTTAAAGGAGGATATTAAGCGTATCAGGAGAGTGCATCGCAATGCCAATATCGTGCTCTCACAGGGAAAGAAGGCGGTTATCGCCCTTGCAAGCCGGGGGGTTGGACCGGATACTGCATCGCGTGTGATACAGAAGATGCGGGTTGATGAGGAAGCATTTTACAGGGATATTATGGCTGCTGAGCGGAACTATGCCAAGAATAAGAGGTTCTGGGATTAGTGATCTCTCCACCGAATCACTTAACCAAGGGTTAAGTGGATGTACCAAATCATTTTACCAAGGGTTAAGTGAATGTACCGAATCATTTTACCACAGGTGAAGCGGATGTATCAAAGGGATTCGTCCTCATGGAAAGCGAAAACAGATATGGATAATTATTCTTCAAATGTTGCATATAATCCAGCCACTCATCAACAAGTAGACCATAAACTCTTCCAATGTCACCGGAAATGTGATCAAGATCAGTATCTGGAAGATCTTCCAGGTCACCTCTGGCGACTAATTCTTCAAGCAGATGGAAGACTGCTCTTAGAAGTTCAGTAAAGGATTCATGCTCCAACAAAGTAGGATTTTCAAGCAAACGAACTAATATATTTCTATTTTCACCAAGTAAAGTTCTAAGTTTTACCAGATCGATATTCCGAATATCAACAGAATAATTATAATTTTTTAAACGTTTTTTAGTGTACAAAAAATCCTCATCGTTCCAATCGTTTGTCACAACAAGTTCATTTCTGACAGCATCAAGATCGGGATCAAAATCGGATAAAAAACATAAAAACTTTGTTCCTATTTCGCTGAAAAATACTCCAATGACCATATTCAATTTTTCCAGCATATTTCGTTTTTCCATATATGTCAATAATTGATGTAAGATCAAGGTCACCATCAGTACTTCAATCGGAACAAATGCAATGTCTCCCAAAAAATAAATGAAAATATGATGTATATCATGAAACACCAGATAATGAATGAAATACACGGCTGCTGATATTACGATCAGTGATATACCAAATATTTTATACCATTTAGAAGTATTCATGTGATTACACCTTATTATTTGTCTGTGTATTTATGTTGTGACAACAGCACTTATTTCATTACAACAATAACTTGCATTTTATATAATATTCTGCACGTTTTTGAGATTAATTTGCACCATATAATTCTGTAAATTATACACTACGGAAATATAAAGAAATGAAAATGCTGAGATCTATAAATATCTCAACAAAACATACTTATCGTCAAAATACGCACCAGGTGCTGTGAAATCAGACACTACAAGTGCACCGGCTTCCGGACGTATCTGTAATGATATTTTCGTTCTCGGCATTAATCCAGTATATGTAGCATCCTCTTCAGAAAATACTTTTCGTATATCTATAGTCAGTTGCATAATATCACCGGTTCTAAGTACCGGCTGAGAAGGCTTGAAAACACTCTGATCACGTATTCGTACTGAGTCAACTGAAAAATATTCATGTGTTGGTTTATGGATCACACTACTTATATCAAGTGTATCATATCTTACAGTCGCTATATGCATCCCATCTGACATGTAAATAATTAACTGGGAAAGATCAATGTCTTCACTTCCCGGGCCAAGAGACAAAGAAATATGGAGTTTTGTGACTTCACCATAATCAATAACATCACTAACTGTGATATTACCGACTGAGCTGTTTATCGTAAAATTATAATTACCACTGGTCGTAAATCTATGTTCAAAATATGATTCACTTGCAACTGTTTCGTTAATTCCATCTACTGAAATTGAAAATGGTCCACTTGTTGATATCCACTCGATCATACTACCTTTGTCGATAGAAGAAGAAAGCGAATCCGGCACACCATTCACTACATTAATTGTTTTATATGTTGCACGTTCACCCTGTACACGGTCAACACGTATATTTGATGCAACTTCTCTGGTTGTTTCCTGACCGGTCTGTGAAGCTTTTTGCTGCAAAACACCAGACGTTTTTATCAAAAGTGCAGATGCAACTGCAGCCACCAATACCATAGAAATAAAAATAATAAGTGTCCCTATTCCGACCTGCGCACTGGTATCAGTGTTCATTTGATATTTTTGATTTGCTTTCGTGTAAATCCCCTCAGATTAGTCACTTTGAATATCTACATTTATATGCATGCCTATATCTATGTATATATCAATATATATGTCTGTGCATTATATTTGACACTTATACTATATTAACTAATTGTATTATATTCAACACTTTTCAATATGAACCGCAATGAACCTTAATTTATTATTACAGTCTGGTCAAAATCCGGACTGTAAAAATTATCTCCTAGAATAATGGAAAGACATCACAAAGCATGGGAAAAAATAGACCCCCCTTAGAATTCATTCTTAGAAAATCTTCGCTGATATTCAGATTAAACCCAATCATACTTACCTGCTAATAAATATCACTATAATACATCCCTCACAGGCCCAAGTATCAAATTCATATACTTCGCTGCCCCGCCTTTAAGATCTGCCGGATGAAGAGCACCCGATGCAAAGTTATCCTCAAGTTCCTGCTGGCTGCTAAAAGTCATATTCCCCCCATACTTCTCAGGTCGCTCAAACACAACCTCATCGTATCTTGGGAAAATATGATACTTGAAAAGATCAATGACCGGATTATCCACAATCTCACCCGCAGTGCAGAATGACTTATTGAGTTTCTTATTGATTGCCTTTTCCGTATCATCAACTGAAATGAAATTCTCACTTGAAGATGACATCTTCGTACCATCCAGTCCAAGCAAGATCGGGGTGTGTATACAGATAGGCGCCTTATAACCAAATCCGGGCAGCCCTTCCCGTGCAAGCATATGGATCTTTCTCTGGTCAATTCCACCCACAGCCACATCCACACCAAGCATGGCAATATCAACAGCCTGCATAATAGGATAGACCATCTGAGAAACCTTTGGATCCTCCATCTTACGTCCAACTTCATCCATACTTCGTTTTGCCCGGTTGAGCGAAATGGCACGTGTAAGTTTAAGGACATTTAGCATATATTCAGACCCAAGCTGGAAATCAGAACCATATACAAAATTCGTTTTTTTCTCATCAAGCCCAAGTGCAATGAAACACCGCTTGTTATAATCTGCAGTCTTACGAACCTCTTCCAGAGTACCTTTTTGGTTCAGGTACGCATGCACATCAGCAAGTAGAACAGTAATCTCAAATCCGGCATTTTGCAGATCTATCAATTTATTCACTGTAAGAACATGACCCATGTGTATCTTGCCGCTTGGCTCATATCCCACATACGCAGTAGGATGTTCTTTTGATGCCACCAGACTGTCAAGTTCCTCTTCCGTAACTATTTCCTGCACATTTCTTTTAATAAGTTCAAGTCTGTCCATTAATTCACCGCTTGTGTAACTGTATTGTAAGTTTAAGTTTAATTGTAAGTTTAAGTTTAATTGTAAGTTTAAGTTTAATTGTAAGTTTAAGTTTAATTGTAAGTATAAGTTTAATTGTAAGTATAATTTAATGTGTAATTCGTTTGAAAACCTTAATTAATGCAATCATTCAAAAATGCGTTGCCTTCATCGGAATTAAAGATCGGTACATCCCAGTTTTGAACCACCTTTGTACGTATGGATTCTGTTTCCACATTTTCCACCGGATTGAATCCCGAAATCTCATATTCTTCCTTGTGGATCACAATTCCTCGCCGTTGCCATGCATGTGTCTTTGCAAGATTTATTCCCCTCTCAAATAACAACTCATGTACATTGCTCACGTTTTTCCCCTTCATCTGCGACGCAGCTTCGCTTTCATTCAAACCTTCTGAACGCAGCGTGTAATATCCGTATGAACTGACACAGTTTCTCCATGCCTCGCGTTGTCGCCATATCAGATATTCAATAATCTGGTCATTATTCAGGGGCACGATCCTTGAATCAAAAGAAATTGGTTCATCCAGGCCGAGTAGAATGGTAAGAGCACTGCTGATATAACTTGGAATAATAGAGTCAAGTTTCTCAACGCGCTCATTAAAAGCAGTGTCTGTGAACAGAAAATTAATCTCATCTGAGAATGTATATGCAAAAACCGGACTCATGCCGCTTTTTTTAAAAAAAAGTTCAACCGAATCCGCCATTGCAGATGCGAACCGCTTATCATATGGTTTTTCAAAATTGAAACGTGATAACGTATTTTTAAAATTCCTGCCGTCAACGCGTATAATCACAGGCGGCGCGCAACGCAGATTGGCATAGATCTCTCGCCTTTTCATAGTATAGTTAATTTATGAATTATATCGTTCGAGTTAATTCAACCATATGGGTGAATTTTCTCGTTAATATTCTTCTTCCACCTTTTTAGGAGGACTGAATTTTTTCACAACATCCCTGATAATTACAATATCGCCGGTTGTCACAACCCATCTATACGGTATTATAATACCTTTTGTAGGAACATCAAATACCTCACGATTAATGTCTGAAACAGCAAGCCCGCTAACTTTTCGGCCATTTGCATCAAGTATAAGGTCGCTGACTTTTCCTATGTATGTTCCAACGTCAGTATAAACGTTCAATCCAAATAATGATGTGATCTCTGCGCGCATGATATCCCTTGTGATCCTTTATTGTGGTTAATTAAACATATGCTTAAGCAATTTATAATTTATGAAATGTTCTGCATTATATATAACATTTTACAGTTGTAGTTTTGCAATCCCATCACGCACAGCAGCAACAGAGTTTGATAAAGCCTTTGATTGCTCATCCGTAAGTTGAAGTTCAATGATCTCCTCAACGCCGCCCTTACCCAATTTAACAGGCACACCAAGATACACATCCCTCGCATTGTACTCACCCTGCAAATACGCAGCACATGGAAGTATTCTTTTTGAATCTTTGACAACAGCCTCAACCATCTTGGCAACAGATGCAGATGGTGCATAGAATGCACTGCCTGTCTTGAGATAGTCAACAATTTCCGCTCCACCGTTAATGGTACGCAAAACCAATCTATCAACAGACTCCTGTGACATCAGTTCTGATATTGGAATACCATAAACTGTTGTGTACTGTGGCACCGGAACCATTGAATCGCCGTGTCCGCCAAGCACCATTGCATCAACATCACGCACAGAACAGCCGATCTCCATTGCTATAAACGCTGCAAACCTGCTCGAATCAAGCACACCGCTCATCCCGAACACACGATTGTGCTCAAATCCTGTTGCTTTTAGTGCAACGTAAGTCATTATATCAAGCGGATTAGTGACCGTAATTACAGTCGCCTTTGGAGCATATTCTGCAATCTTCTCACAAACCTGTGTTGTGATCTTACCATTGATAGCCAGCAGGTCATCCCGGCTCATGCCCGGCTTTCGTGCAATTCCTGCTGTCATGACAACAACATCAGAATCCGCAATGTCTGCATAATCGGTCGTACCGAGTACATCAACATCATATCCCATAACAGGAGCAGCTTGCATAAGATCAAGAGCCTTACCCTGTGGCAGACCATCAACAACATCCGTCATAACAAGGTCGCCAAGTTGTAATTCCGCAAGACGCTGGACTGTGGTGGCACCCACATTACCTGCGCCGATAACTGTGATTTTTGTCATTTTTAAACACCTATTATTGTGATTTGTGCATAGTAATGCCAGATTCCTTTATTATGTTTTGCCCATTAGCATTCACCAACACTATTGAAACTTTGTATTTATTTAGTTATTTTTGATGCCAAAACAATCCGCCTTAGGCGGCACTTTCCCTCCTAAACGAAAAAATAATGAATTATTGTCGCATAAATTCGAAGTACGCAATCTTACAAAAGACTGTCAGAAAAGTCCATATTACGAGGGCAGTGGTGTGGGAATGCGCCGCCTATGGCGGTTGTATTGGTTTTAGTTTCAAATCGAACAATATAATTTATGCAGCGATCTCATCACATCTATATAAATACGAAACGTTAAACTCTAAACGCGAAACGTTATAATTAATACAAATCAATCCATATAGACTCTAAAAAACGAGACTAAAAACATGCTTACAAGTACATACATCCACATCCAAAGTATAGGAAAAACTATCGAACACAAGATATGGTCAAGCGGCATTAGAAAATGGTCCGAGTTCATGGAACAACATGACACAATTCCCATATCTGTCACCAAAAAAGAGACCATAATTGCAGGGGTCGATGAATCCAACGACCGTCTCGATGCGCAGGATTTTGAATTCTTTGCCAACGCACTACCAAGATCAGAACATTGGCGTGCATACAGGCATTTTTCTGGCTCTGTTGCTTATGTAGATATTGAAACAACAGGATTGTCGCCAGAATACGATGACCTCACGGTCGTTGGGATATATGATGGAAAAGATGCAAAGACATATGTGCGCGGAATAGATCTTGACGATATCGTTGAAGAACTCGCAAAGTATGAACTTCTCATCACGTTCAATGGCGCACGTTTTGACCTGCCATTCATTAAACAAAAGTATCCACAGATAGAATTCAATCAACTGCACATCGACCTGATGTATCCTCTCCGGCGCATAGGTCTTAGCGGCGGGTTGAAGAATATCGAACGTACGCTCGGGATATCGAGAAGTGATGAAACAACAGGGATCGATGGTTTTGAGGCCGTACGTCTGTGGCGTAGATACGAACGCGGAGAAAAGGGTGCGCTGGAATTGTTGCTCGAATACAACCGCGAGGATATTGTCAATCTTGATACTATTATCGGGATGACATATCAAAAGTTTGTGGATAATGCATTTTCTGTTGCCAATTGTTGATTTTTTCAAGTTCACATACGAAAAAAACGATATGCTTAAAAACACAATCGTTCATAAAGTTATATACAAACAGTAGCAGTCATGAATGATCACAGCGAGGAAATCGATGAAAGAAGAACGTCTTAAACAATATAAATCCAAGATTGGGTATATCATCGAAAAAATATACGACATTCCAGAAGATACAGATTCATTTGATGATCTTACATTAGATGGAATTCTATATCGGGTTCAGACAAGTATCGAAGCAGCAGTGGACATGGCTGCCATGCTTGTTCATGATATGGGTCTCGATGTCAGTGATGACTATAAGAATATTGATGTGCTGGTACAAAAACTTGAAGTCAATCCCAATATCGCACCTAACCTAAAAAACCTGAATGGAATGCGAAATGCGATTATTCACCATTACGGTAAAGTCAACATGGATTTAATACTGGAAAACATCGAAGAGATAAAAGAAATGTTAAGTGAATTCATTGATATAATAGAGGATAAATTGAATGCTCTATGATAGAGATATCAAAAATGACCTTGAATTCCTCAAGGATTACGAAGTAGTCGTATTTGGCTCATATGCTTCAAAAAACGCAAATGAGCGTTCAGATATTGATATTGCAGTAATAACCAGAGAACGTGACAGGGACAAATGCCTGAAACTCTGGAAAGAGATATTGGGACAAGCTCCTCCAATATATGATATCAAAATATTCGAACTTCTCCCCTTACAGATAAAGATGTCAGTGATCAATAACCACGAAACTATTTTCGGGAACAGTGTAGACCTGTCTGAATATTTTTATTATTTCAGAAAACTCTGGAACGATGCAAAGCACAGGATCGAGGATAACCAATTCGCCAGTGCAAGAGAGAAGATCGAAGCGATGACGCGGTTCAAGAATTACAAACTTCGATCGATGCCTCATTCATAGTTTAGGATATTAATATATTGCAGCAATCCTATTACAGTATCGAGAAATTCTATCAAAATTCTCTCTATAAAATTTCTACGAAATCTTCTATCTAAATCCCCAATCAAATCGAACATCTATTTGGTTGATTTGTCCTAATAATTTCACATTACACACAACGATAAACATGACAAAAATGTCCTTAATGGCTCCAGCAGAGTCGATGGAAACTACAAAGAACGTAATCTCTGCAGGCGCGGATGAGATATACATTGGATTGGAAACGCCGGGATTTGTGAACCTGAACCTTTCAGGACGCGGACGAAGTTGCAATGTCACGACACCAGATCAACTGCATGATATCGTCGAGTATGCACACAGCCACAGTGTCCAGGTCGATTATACCGTGAACACACCATATCTTGGAGACGGACTCGAAGAGATGTTCATCGAACACGTGATGCGGGGTGTGAATGCAGGCGTAGATGCACTTATCGTGGGGGAATTCGGCGCACTGGAGCTTATCAATGAACTCGACCTCGGACTTCAGATTCATGGGAGCGTACTGCTTAATACATTTAATCTGGGACAACTTGAACTCCTGAAAGACATGGGTGTGACCAAGGTCGTACTGCCGTTTAAGATAACACTTGACGAGATACGGCAACTTAACAAAACCGGAGTGGAACTTGAACTGTTCGGTCAGTTCGGATGTTCGAACATCAACGGTACATGCCACTTAATACACAGCGCGGATGAATCCATCAACTTCGGATTGCCGTGCCGTGCGAATTACAAGGTCAGTGTGGATAACAGGCTGCATCCGATCCTTGATGCAGGAATGGACTGTTCACTTTGCAGCGTTCCAGACCTGATGGACGTGGGAGTCGCAGCCCTGAAAGTTGTCGGGCGGTGCATGAACCCTGAGATGATAAAAACCATCATAGGATTATACCGCAATGCTATCGACATGTCAGAAAAAGGTGGGAACGCAGGCGATATTAGATCACATGTTCTTGAGGAGATCCCTTTCTGGCAAATGATGTGCGAACAACAGCGATGCAAGTATATGAATACACCAATTGCAGATTCGTATATCTGAGATAAATGGGAGTTTAACATGCCGCAAATTGAGATCAGAACTGCAAACTATGAAAAAAACAGACTTCGAGCAATCATCGAAACCTCATCCGACAACGGTGCAGGTGTTGGGCTCGGGAGCGAGGGGTGCCCATACAAACGTCCCGACGTAAATTTATTTGCAGATGCATTTGAAAAACTTGATGCTCTTACAGTGATCACCCCGATCACACCACAGCACCACTACGGATCCGTGATGAAATATATCAAGGATATATCCCATCTGGGTAGTCACATCAATCTGGTAGTGAACGATGTCGGAATACTATATGGGATGCACAAGGAAGACCTCACAAACTCGTTTGATGCCATTACGGCAGGACGTGGAATTGTACACACTTCGGAAGGATGCCCCTGGGTTGACCATCTTCTTCGCGATGAGACCGAGAACATAAAACAGGCATATCTCCAGACAAATCTGAACTACAAACGCACGTTCGATTTCTTCTCAAAACTTGGCATGACCGAAATTGAGACCGACCTTCTGCCAAGAACCGTAGAAGCCGTAGCAGCTCTTGATTGTCCTGTGGGCGTACATGCTGAATATGTACTTGTTGCATATGCCCGTTCATGCCATACCGCACGATTCTACAAGGAAACACCACCGGTATGCAAAGAAAGGTGCAACAGTAGGATCGATATAGAACTGCGAGATATGTTCGACCTTGCCAGCACGCCACCAGGATTTGCTGAGCCGAGTGATGAATTGAGGTCTATATATCCCCCGCTTCAGTTGCTTGGAAATTCCATTTACATGAAAAGCGATTGTACCTCGATCAAGGGGATAGACAAGGTTATTATCAATTCAGACATGTACGAAAGTGAATCACTTAGGGACATCATCCAAAAATGGAATGCAGTTTAATATTTAGGATTCAGTTCAGATTTATACTTTTATTTAATTTTTTAAGATAACGCGAGGATGTACACAAATGCTTTCTGACATCTCCAAAATACCGGAATCTCCTGGCGTCTATCTGATGAAGGACAAGTCCGATACCGTGATATATGTTGGTAAAGCGCGTTCCCTTAAAAATAGGGTGCGCCAGTATTTTCAATCCCAGAAGAACCAGTCATCGAAGACAAGGACACTTGTCGGGCACATTAAAGATCTGGAATACATTGTAACGGATTCGGAAGTCGAAGCACTGGTGCTTGAAGCGAATCTGATAAGGAAACATAAACCACGCTATAATATCCAGTTAAAAGACGATAAGCGCTACCCTTACGTTAAAGTTACCATTAATTCCAGATTCCCGAAGATATTCATAGCGCGCCGCCGCTTGATGGATGGTGCGATCTATTTTGGACCATATACGAATGTAAAAGCCATCAGAAAAACACTTGACATTATCTCACAGATATTCCAGATACGAAGATGCCATAAAAAGATCAGTGGAAAACCGGTGCGACCTTGTCTTAATTCTCACATAAAACGCTGTCTTGCACCATGTACGGGAAAAGTAAGTGAGGAGGAGTACATGGAACATGTCGTGGATGTTGTTAAATTCTTAAAAGGCGACGTTTCCGGCCTGATAAAACAATTGGAAAACAAAATGGATCGCTTTGCTTCCGCACAGGAATATGAGGCTGCCAGTATGATTCGTGATCAACTTGTTGCAATCAAGTCGCTGTCACGTCAGCAGGTCTCAACTGTGGGTTCAGATGACAGGGATGTTATCGCCGCAGTCTCGGGAGAGAGTGGGATATCCGTGCAATTGTTCTATGTGAGGGATGGAAACATGGTTGGCAGGGCTGATATATCACTCACCAAAGGTGGTATTGAGACTAAAATGCCTGATGTTCTGGCAGAGTTCATCAAACAGTATTATCTGGATTCACCGGTTCCGCCGGAAATACTTGTCGAACATGAAATACCTGACAAAGATCTTATTACAGAGTGGCTGAGCCAAAGATCGGGGCACAATGTAAGTATCAATGTACCACAGCGGGGACAAAAAAGGAAACTTCTGGATATGGTTACAAAGAATGCAAAGATATCAATGGAACTGGCACAACTGAAACCAAAGCCTCACGAAGCCGCACAACTGTCACTTGTTCAATTAAAAGATGTACTTTCATTGGATCTGCCGCCCAGTCGTATTGAAACATTTGATATCTCAAACATATCTGGCACAGATGCAGTTGGTTCAATGGTCGTATTTGAAAATGGAATGCCATCCAAGAGTGAGTATCGGCAGTTCAACATCAAAACCGTGAAAGGGATCGATGATTTTGCCATGATGAAGGAAGTTGTCCAGCGCAGATATGCGCGTCTTCTCAAAGAACACGCTGCCATGCCCGATCTGATACTTGTTGACGGGGGTGCAGGACAAGTAAGTGCTGCACATAGTTCACTTCTAGAACTTGGTCTGGATATTCCGCTTATTGGACTTGCAAAGAAATTTGAACATATCGTAACAACCAAAAAAGGTGCAGGAGAGGTGATAATCCTGCCATATACGTCAATGGCGCTCAAATTGCTTATGCAAATGCGGGATGAGGCACACAGGTTTGCCGTATCGACACACAGACGCAAGCGCTCTGCAAGGTTGACACATTCAACACTGGATGGAGTACCCGGTATAGGGACAATGAAAAAACGTGCGCTTCTTGGACACTTTGGATCGGTTGATAATATAATGAACGCATCAGTTGAAGAACTCTCACAAGTTGAGGGTATCAGTGTCAAACTTGCGGAAAGTATAACTGAATATTTCAAAAATAGAAATCAGTAAATTACATTTGTACAAACGATACATAAAGCTTAATATATATCAAAACCAAATTATAATAAAAAGAATGTGGATGGGATTTTATTATGAACAACAATCTAGAATCAAATAATACACAATCATCAACTTGCCGTGGGGAGCAATTTATTATAAAAGGGCTTCTTGAAACCATTGAAACTTCTTTGGGAGGCGAGGAAGCGAAAATAGTTGCATATAATACAGGATTTAAGATTGGTGTAAAACTTGGTACAAAACTTGGCAGTGGGGGCATAGTTGACTCATTTCAGCGTTTTATTAATTACGTAACTCCATATTATCAAGTAACGAACCTCGGTATTGATCAGCACCCTGACAAATACAGTGCATCCGTTCGATTTGATGGATGTATTATCCGAAAGATCTTGGGGGATGGATACGCAAGCCATCCCATTGGGTGCAGGATGACACAGGGGTATATAGAAGGTGCACTCTCCACAATGACCGGACGCAAAGTTGAAGAACTTGTTTTCGAATCATCTATTGATTCAAACACTTGTGTTGGACAGATCAACTTTTTCAACGTGTCTGTTTCCAATCAATTGAAGAGAGAAATAAGTGCACCTAGATTCCTGATCAAATAAACAATATAGGTAACTTAGGAGGTATCATTTATGGGGAAAGAACTTACATTTGGGGATACGACAAGAACTGCGGACATTAGAATGTTACATGACATGGATGAGGTCATCTACGACAAAGCATGGCTTGAAACAGCAGACAATTTTGAATTGTATTACATGTACCGTGACATGTGCAAGACCAAAGCCGAATCAGATGAGATCAAGAAACACAATCTCAGGTATGACATCACTGTGATCCCCCCTAATATGCTGGGGCGCGAATATATCAAAACCGCAGGACATTACCATCCTGAAGTTCCAGGTGCAAATATGTCATTCACGGAAGTATACCAGGTGCTTGAAGGGGAAGCAATATATCTTTTACAAAAAACAGATAATGGAAAGGTAATAGATGTGGTTATCATCAAAGCACAAGCAGGTGATAACGTGATAGTCCCACCTGATTATGGACATATAACTATAAATGCATCCGACAAAATACTCAAAATGGCGAACTGGGTCTGTGGTGAATTCGCATCTGTATATGAACCCATTAAAGAACTGGCAGGCGGCGCATATTTTCTTCTTGAATCCGGAATTATCCAAAATCCGAAATATGATGATGTCCCACCAATACGTTATCTTCAACCTACGAACTACCCCGAATTTGGTTTCGTGAAAGGAGAAGAGATGTATGGTTTTGTGAACGACATGGATAAACTCAAATTCCTTACATCACCACAGGATTATCCAGATCTTTTTGAGAAAATATTGGAATAGAATTTGAAAATATACCGGGCGAATAGATCATCCCAATTGACTTTTCTAACCAGATATGAACGAGGATGTTTATTGAAGTCCTCCATCATATTTGTTTGCGTATCTGCATTCCGATCATCGCATCAAGTTTCCCGATGAACTCATCCTTTGCAACTATTGGAATAGTGGCACCTGCAGCAATATCATGCCCACCACCGGCACCTCCAACTTCAGCCGAAATTTTGGACATTGCTTCTGAAAGGTTCAACCCTTTTCGAATAAGGTCCTGCGTACCGCGTGCAGACACCTTGATACCATCATCCGTGTTTGCAAATGCGATAATAGGAAGGCTACGGTCGTTGGTAATTGATGTGCTCATACCTGCAATTATTCCCACGATGGTTTCCCGTATACTTGACCCTGCATCAAAGTACTGAAGGTTTTTGAGTTTTGTGAGTCCCTGCTCTTTGACGAACATGAGACCATCTACAAGATTTTTCCTGTGCTCGGCAAGTAGTTTACACGCCTGATCGTATTCATCCCCGCGATCACCCATGCATACTGCAAGTCCAATATCGGCATGGTCGTAACGTGCCGTGGCATTGAGTAATGTGGAATATTCGGACGCATCACGCATCTCTGTGCCTTCACCTTCTTTTAGCAGTATATATACCTCGCCGATCAGCCTCTCAATCTTGTATGAAGCAAGTCCTGCATTCAGGCAGTACTGCACAAGTCCGGACACAACTTTCTGTTTTTCATCCTTTTCAAGGTCGATCCACCGTCTCCAGCGTTCATCACCACTAAACCTGATACCCTGTTTATGAAGGAATTCGATACAGGCATCTTCACTGCCTGTGAGCCCGGGAATGTAGGGGTCAGATGCAAATTGTAGAAGTTTGAATACAGGACGGGTTTGTTTGCCAAAAAGTGTGATATCCTTTTCAAATTTTAGGACATTGCTGCTTGCCCCTTCTTCAAGGATAAGCCGATTAATACCTGTAAGATAACCTTTTTTCATATGCTGGAGATCACCCATTGCCCCAACTATCGCAAGATCGGCAAGGTCGCGATTATCACCAAGCGCATTGGCTAATATGTATGTGGTTCCAGATCCACTCAGTTCATACGAACCGTTTGCACCAAACAAGTGCGGGTTAAGGTGATTTTGCATCTCGCCTCTTGGCTGGTGATGGTCTGCCACAATAGCATTTATGGCATGTGATCTTATGGATTCGAGCATCCCGCTTCCAAGATCTGTAAATATCACAAGTTCATGATCCTGTTCTGCAAGTTCAGCGATTATCGTATCGTCAAGTTGTTTCACAAAACGTGTTGAATAGTCAGTACCCATGCGGTCGAGTGCAGTGCAGATGATCCCTGCCGAAGTGAGACCATCGGCATCAATGTGGGATACGACATGTATAGAACTATGTTTCCTGATCTCCTCTGCACATTGTGCCGCACGTTCCTTCATCAGTCCTATTATTTCTGACATTCTTCGCCTCTCCACCTTGCAGGGTCTATAATGTATTTTGCACCATTTCTCTCTATCTCAGGATAATTCTGGATATCAGCAACAGTGATCTTGACAACGCCATCTGTATAGTATAATCTTTCAAGTTCTGTCCACGGAATGATATGGGCTTTTCTCGAATGCCCAACCCCCATCCGCAATTCAACTGCTAAAAAACCCGTACGTCCCGACTTTTTCAGGTAATCTGATATGCGCACGATCTGATGAACACCATTCTTGTCTACTGTGAAATGTTGAGTGAAATACAGTGCATTTGCACCTTTGTCAACTGAAATGCTTTTACACTCGATACCTAAATAATAATCTGGGTGCAAAGAATCTACCAATACATCCAGAAACTGCGGTGTAAATCGGTGCTGTTTAAGCCGGTGTGAGATCCCTTTTATGCCAGTCTGCTCAAAATATGCGTTGAATGATTGTACCAGTACTCTTTCAAATTCAGTCATGCGTTGCCCATTGGATAGAAAATTTAGTTTTAAATATTCGATAGAAGTTCTCGATTTTTTAGTGTCAGATATCCCTGAATCATATTAAATGTTGCTTTATGGTGTCATAATTATTTGATAACATGATTGTGATAACATATTTGCGTTAAGTTGATGTACCTAAAGCAACACTTAGGATATAATGAACAAAAAACTACTCGAAATTTTTTCAGCAATTGGCTCGACCCTGATATTCATAATACTGCTTATTGGAGTAAATGTTGGCGGTATGGTGCAAAAGGAGTATGGTTTCATTGTTGCAATTGTGGTATATATAATGATCACATCAGTGCTGGGCATTAAATTGACTGAGATCCCGGATAATTGAAAATCATAATGAATCTGATAATGGACTGATTATCAATGGTAGTAGCCACAAAATATCTCAATTTTGATACAAAGGGTGATACTGATATTGTTGATATCACGGATGATGTCGCAATGGCAGTTAAGGATTCAGGGATTGATAATGGTGTCGTTACAGTCTTTGCACCAGGCTCTACTATGGCAGTGACAACTCTTGAGTATGAACCCGGACTTATTTTTGATCTGAAACAGGCACTTGAGAGGATCGCACCGCAAGGTATTGTTTACCAGCATAATGAGCGCTGGCATGATGGTAATGGCCATTCGCATGTGCGTGCATCCCTGCTCGGACAAAGTGAAACTTTTCCGATAATTGATGGGAATATTGCGCTTGGGACATGGCAGCAGATCATCTGTATTGATCTTGATAACAGACCAAGGTCACGGAAATTGATTGTTCAGATCGTCGGAGAATAGATAAAATGCAATGAATTTGAATAAGAGTTGATAATATCTAAGATTTATTCAACAATTCATCGAAATTTATTTAATGATTGTATCCAATGAATGATATATAAAATTAAATCATAGAGTAATAAGTAATTAACATAATTAATTTGCGGGGATTTTTATGAAATACACATACCAAGATTCTACTGAATTGCCATATCAGAGAGATTTTGTTCAGGACATGAAGAATTTGATTGAGGTTACAACTAAAGTAATTCCTCTTGAAAATTCCGCGATCGAGATGAATGATGAAGAAAAATCTGAGACTATTTTGCTTAAGAATAGGCTTTATGACCTGGACAAATTTGAAGCAGACTTGAAAAAGTTTATTGAGGATGCTTCTAAGGATGCGGATGCAAATGAGATCCTTGAATTCAGAAATACGGTTATTGATTCATGTGTTGCAAGTGCGGCGAAAAGCAGGGAAACCCTTAATCAGGAAATTGAACGAAGCCAAAAGGTGTCAACGCGTGAAGTTGGTAGGTTGGAATCCCAGATGCTATCGCTACTTAGCCTGATATTTGAAGCCGGTGTGTATGGTGCTAAAAAGAGTTACTCAGCATCAATGATTGATAATGTGTTTCGAGGTACATTGAAAGCATCTATTGATGGTATGGATTATGAATCAAATATCATTTTTGCAAATGATGTGCTGACAGTCAAGGGATTGTACAAGGAATTGTCTTTGCCTACATGGGCTAAAGCCGGTTTGCTGCAAAAGGATGATAAGGTCAAGTCTGTGGACGTATCTGATTTTATTATTAAGTCTATCAATTATAATAACTCAGGGGATATGGAATGTATTTTTGAGAATAAGAAGTCTGAGCGCAAGTTCAAGATCACAGGTAACAATTTTGATTATCGAGTTTATGATGAAGATTATGACATCACAGGTGATGATGAACTTTCAAAATTACTGAATAAGGGTGAGATCTCCGAGTTTGCGGATGAGGCAAAGACGTACGTGCAGGAATATATTAAGTCACAAACATTGACACGTGTCTTGATAGATGGAAAGGATGCTATCAGGAACAATGAGGTATTCGACTGCTTAAAGCTTATTGCTCAGCAGTATGGGGATATTGTAAAGGAATGTCTTGAGAGGGGTTATGTAAAGTCCGAGATTACGATTAAGATCGAGCAAATTGACGGCACAAGAACTGAGAAATACGTGAGCAAAAATGAAGTGTTCAACCAGTTGGCCGAGATCGGAAGCGAAGGGCTTGAACTTGCTGGTATTCTTGGTGTTGAAGAGTGAGAAGGGGGTATTTGGATGGAGAAGCGGGGGGGTGGTGGCACTTTTATGTCCCCTCCTCATCAATTCAGTTTAGATCTCTTGGGTAGTTAGATCTATTTCCCATTCAAGCGTTTGTTATCCAATATACTCTTGTTTGTTTTTACAGTTATATTTATGGAAACAATGGTTAGAATGACTTATTCTAAGCAATGTTTATGATTATAGATTGCGGATTTTTTAGTAACAACTATAACTCAAAATAGAAAGAATGCGGCTGTCGGGATTCGAACCCGAGTTCTTGGCTTGGGAAGCCAAGGTCATACCACTAAACTACAGCCGCACATAACGTCTATTTTAATTGATAGGATTTTATGATTATAGCCTTTGTGGTTTTGGGATGAAAAAGTGCACCACGAGTGCTGCAGGCACTCGCTTAAACTTCATACATGTCTGAATTGCTCACTCATATTTTTTGATGATCTCATCAAACGCATCAACCACAATATTAAGGTCATCCCGTCCAACACCATATGTGCTCAACTTGAAGAACTTTGTAAGACCTGCTTTGATGCCGTGAATGTTTCGCTCTTTCAATTCCTTGTACAGGAAATAGCGTCCCTTTTTCACTTTTTGGGAAATGTCAAAAAAGATCGGTGCCTCAAAAAACATCAGGTCATGGTCGTGGGGTTTGTCGCCGATCTGGATTAGTCCCATTCCCTCTAGTTTTTCCGAGAACCAGCGCGCATCTGTAACCTCGTTATCCCAGTTATGTGTTCGTTTGACAACTGTCGGGAACGAGGCGATCATAGTCATTATCGTGGCACCGCGTGCCGTACATCCCAACAATTCAATTTCCTTGACCTTATGGGTCGGAGATTTCTCAAACACAATGTCTGCATATTCTTCCACCGCACCCAAAACACCTATCGGACCCGATGCAGCCATGGATTTGTGTCCGCTTCCGACAACGAAATCAGCGCCAAGATCCTTAGCATTGATCGGCATCTTGCCGACCGAATAAGCAGCATTGAGCAGCAGAGGAACATCGTATTGATGGCAGATAGATGCAACTTTCTTTGCATCTACAAGGTTGCCGTAATTACCATCAGGATATGTCAAAAGAGCGAGGGCTGGCGGTTTTCCGCTTTCCTTGATGACCTCTTCGATCGCCGTCGCATAACCTTGTGGTTCTGTCTTATAATCAGGATTGCCGGAATTTTGGACAGTCTTGATATTCAGACGTGCGCGTTGTGCTGCAACGTATGATGTATAATGTGCTACCTGATCAAGCACAATCCAGTCGCCTTCCCTGGCCATTGCATGCATCACTGTAAATTTGGATTCACGCGCACCGTTTGTCACACGCACTTCATCAATACCTAAAAACTCAGGCAAAGCCTCATGTACAAAATCATAAATTGGCGGCGTCTTGATCTGATCAAGCACACCCGGGCAAAAATCACAGACCGAATACCCATCACCCCATTGTGTAAGAGCACGACGTGCTTCATCCGTAAGAATACCGCCCCTCTGAAGCGGGTCGATATTGATCGCATTCAGGGGTCCACGTTCAATGTACCCATATTTTTGTAGTGAAATGTCATCAAGTATCATTATATCTCCTCATATTTTGAGTGTTATGTTAATAAACAACCCGCATATACATCAGGTGTATATATAAATTAAATGAATCAATATTTGACAAAATCAAACAGAAATTAGTAATGCGGGCTGTCCCAGAACTCCACTAAATCTATCATTTTTAATATTTACAACTAATATTCTACCTAAGTTTTACTTTTTAGTTTTTAAATGAATTTTTCCGTGAATAATTTATAGAGATTGATTATCTTTATTATTCCACTTTACATAATTATCGACGTCAATATAATTCTTTAAGTAGTTGTGTCGTAAATATTACATATAAAGTATAATTTTTATGAAGATTAAATAGAGCGTATTTTTCATATTCAAAAAATATAATAAAAATCAGCAGTTTTTACTACCTTTAAGATTAGAGAATTATCTCCCGGAAGACCACATAGCCAGAATACTGAATAACATCATAAAAGCAGTTGATACTACTGCTATCGAATCCACATATTCTTAAAATGGCTCCTCTGCATACCACTCTATACTTATGTTAAAAATTTTGTTTTATGGATATATGATCAATATTAGAAGTTCAAGAGACATTCAAAAAATGATTTCCACTGGTGGACTTTGTATGAAAGATGGGGATTACATGTGTGCATATACATTTTTTGAAAATAGGTCTTTACTTCGATTGTTGAATTATTAGAACTTTTGATTGTGTCAAAATTTAGTTTTTGGGATAGCCTTAAGGGGAATATTTAAATTATATACCGCGTATGTACTGAAATCATCAAAATGCCGAAATACTGTTTAGTAATTTATCATACATTTCATATACTACTTAAGTAGCACTAAATCTTGATCTTAACACTATTCAAATTTGAGGTCAAAATTAAATCTGAAATGAACTTAATGTTAAACTTAAATGTAAAATTAAAATTAAACTTGCAATTATAACTATACAAGGAGATATTTAATGGCAAAACCAAAAGTCGAATTCTGTACATCCTGTGGTGTACATCTCGTAGAGCGCGGTTATGTGAATTTTCCATGCCCTGCATGTAATGCAGAACTTGGAAGATGCGTAAGCTGCAGGCAGCAGAGCAATGAATACACATGCAAAGAATGTGGTTTCTTAGGACCATAAGGTGTTGTGAATGGGAGAAGTTGCAGCAACTATCAAGATCATGCCGGAGAGCACGGAAACCGATCTTGTAGACCTTAAAATTAAACTTGAAGATGTATTGCCGGAAGGTTCTGAAATATATAGTTCAAAAGAAGAACCAATTGCATTTGGTTTAAAAGCACTCATACTTGTCGTACTTGTGGGCGATCTTGAAGGCGGCACCGAACAAGTCGAAGATGCATTTGCAGCAGTTCCAGGTGTTGAAAGCGTTCAGGTTACTGAACTCGGACGACCTGTTTAAGTATATTTTTTCAGCACATATATTCTTTTTTTCTTTTTTTGTGGGCTTGTAGATCAGGGGAAGATCGTTACGTTCGCAACGTAAAGGCCGCGGGTTCAATTCCCGCCGAGTCCACTGTTTTTGAGGTCCACGTTGTTGAATATAACCTCAGTTAGCAATTTGTAAAGATCAATGAAAAGAGGGGATGACACAAACACACACACTTTGTAAGGAAGGGTATATTGATCCAGGGTTTGAGGGTAGGGTGTATGAAATCATAAATTTGTGATATTGTGCCAGCAATCTATCATAATCGTTCATGATATATAAATACATTGTGTTTATTAAAGAAGTGTATCAAACTTAATATTAATCGGTGCATAAAAGGAGCCAATGACACGAAACATCACTGTTAGTCTATGTTCAGGCAGAACCGCTTATGAAGTAAAGGTCAAGGAAAATATCGATCTGATAAGTGCAGCTAAAAAAATAAAAGCAAAGGTTGCGACAAAACACATCATGATACTTGATTTTTCTGACGTAGAGGTGTCACTGTTCCCAAGCGGAAGGATGTTGATAAAACGTGTTGCCAATGAAACCGAAGCTTTAAACATTGCGAATGATCTATTGGATTGTATATCAGATTAACTAATGTGTATTTGTATAGATGTATTAGGATGGCTGCGTAAATAGGATTATTCTATCTGAAACTAAAAACAATGTGACCGCCGCCAGGCGGCACGTTCTATACATACTATACAAAACCATGTTATTTACCATCGTTATTTTGATCAGAAATACTCGACAGACTATCGATAATAATTACTTTTGCATTTGACACGGAATATGATACAAGGTCATCGATATCCACTTTTTTCTCTTCAAGTGCAAGTGCATCAACCTTTGCTTTAACTTCAGGGAAATCAGGCACGGCAGTGCAGCATGTAGCCGGCTTTATAGATGAATTGAAGGTGCCGATACGATTGGCAATGTCAATTATCTCTGTCTTGTCATGCCCTATCAACGGATGGTACAAAGGAATACCAAGGCCATACACCTCTGCATACATATTTGCAGATGTCTGGGATGCAACCTGCCCGAGTGATGCGCCAGTGATAATACCGCTTGCGCCTTCCTTTTTCATAATTTCAAATGCTTCACGATACATTGTACGGCGACACAACAGACACGTGTTTTTGTATTCACAGTCAGTCAAAAATGCAGTCAGGTTATCACCATGTGGTACCTCATACACTTTCATGGGATGCCCAGGTGCCCAGTCTGCAAGAACCTTGATACAATCCATTGCACGCTCACGGGTGGTCTCGTCAGAGAATGGCTCGTTGTTACAATAAACAGGAATAATCTCAACACCGCGTTTCATCATAAGCCATGCAGAAACAGGAGAATCGATGCCCCCTGACACCAGTGCAATCATTTTACCCTGTGTGCCAAGTGGGAATCCGCCAACACCTTTGGATTTTGTGGTGTAAATATATGCCCTGGTCTGTCGCATCTCAACAAAAATTTCCTTATCAGGATCAGTAAGGTTCACAGATGGACTCTGACCAATGGATACCAGACGCTCCCAAACTGCATCCCCACATTTAATACCAATATCGCGGGATGAAAAACTGTGATTTCCGGTCCGACGTGTACGGATAGCAAAAGATTCGCCATCATGTATCATGCCAGCACCAATGTCAGCACATACTTTCGCTGCATCTGCAAGTGTGGCATTGCTCGATATGGCAGGTGAAGTCGATACAACTCCAAAAACATTAGCGACAACTCCGGCTGCTTCCGAGTCTGTCGTATGAACAAAAATACGACCCCATTCACGCTTTATCTGTGAAGGTCCAATACCCCTGAATTTAAGCATCGCTGCTATGTTTTGGACAAGCTTCCTTTCATACCAGTTCCGGACGCCTGTGCTTTTCAGAGCCAGCTCACCATATCTAACAATAATAATATCAGTCATTGATTGCAAGTATTGGCGACATGACTTTTAAAGGTATTCAATAAGAGTAAAATATACATATTAAAATCGCATGATCACAAGGCTCATTTTACTTTTTTCATGTGGCCAAGCCCCATACAATCCAGCATTACATTTGATTGTTCTTTAAATGATCTCATTTTTTCCTTCAGAAACGCTTCCAGTTCCTCTTCTGAATTGACATTGATACTATTTATGAAATCAAGCACCACAGATTTGTTTTCGAGGGACAGACGTTCCGGGTCAGCAATTGATGATACACATTGATCATTACATAAATTGCAAATTGATTTATTTGGCACACTATTTATTTTATCACAAAAATCTTCTTTAGAAGATATGGGCAATTCAAATTTTTTATTTATATCAATTTCATTGATCTTCGCCCCGGTATCATTCATACAATTGATATATAATTTACAAATGTCTATCTGGTGTTTTGATAGTTCATGAAATTCCAATATCGAGTCATTATTTGTAAAATTGGCTGCGCTCATCTTTATGCTATGGTCACCCTTAAGAACATCCTCGTGTTCATAATATGCAAATATTGGCACACCCTCTTCAAAAACCAGATACCCTTTAGCATCAATACCATCGATTGGTGTATTTACAAGCAGGTATCCATTAAATTTATCAGCTTTTAATTGTTTGATCACAATTGTGTATTCTGATTTTGTCGGATATGTCTTTATCAATTTACCTTTTGGAATTCTCATTAAGAGCACCCATTTAATTGTAATATATGTTACATTTATATATAATTAATGTAAATTTTTATTTTGCGTGTAATATATATGTTATTAATATATAATTAGAGTCAATCCGAGCGTCAGCGAAAATTTTCTTGTTGATCATTTGATAATAAAATCATCAAATTGATCAGATAATTCACACCACTTAGCATCAAGGCTTTCAACATTAGCCATTCTCGGACCGGTACGAAGTTGCTTCACAAACCGTTCGATGTTTTCATGACTGCCTTTTGCAATTGCCTTTACTCTTCCATCAGGCAGATTCTGGACATATCCAACAAGTCCAACATTTAAGGCAGTCTCTTTTGTAAACTGCCTAAAATACACACCCTGCACCCTGCCTGAAACATATATCTCTACATAGGATTCAGATTCTAAATCTCCCCGATTTCCCATGACGTAATATTCGTGTTTTCACTATATGAACTTTGGTCTCATTGAAACAAGTTTTGAGAGCGCAAGTCCCCTATAAGGTAACCCTTCGATCTCCGACATGATGCGGGCGTTGAGGTCCTCTGCGGACATTTCTATCTTCATAGGCTTGTTTGGCTGAGATTCTGACCGTATAGTAACATTTATTGTACTATCCTCAACCTCCTTGTCGCCAATAACGACAACATAAGGGATCCAGTCCCTGCCGGCATCCCGTATTCTCTTACCAACAGTATCGTCCCTGTCATCAATATCAGCACGACATTTCAACTGCTCAGAAACCTGTTCTGCAAATTCAAAATGTCGCTGTGCAATTGGGATTATACGCACCTGAGTTGGAGATAACCATACTGGTAGCATTGGTACTGCACCTTCCTCCATAGCCATAGCCTCTTTTTCAAGGAGTGCATAGATACAGCGCTCAATAGCACCACTTGGGGAACAGTGGAGGACAGTCGGCTTTTTAGCCTCGCCTTCCGTATTGATATAGTTGATGTCATACCGCTCGGCATTTTCAACGTCTATCTGGACGGTTGATAATGCACTTGCTTTTGCAAGTGCGTCTACGAAATTGAATTCGAACTTAAGAACAAAGTAGAAGAATCTGGTATCCCACATCTCAACAAGTACGGGTTTGTCAACCGTTTTTGCAAGATTGGTGATGAAATCACGGTTTGAATCGTAAAAGTCGCGTGTGAATCGTATCGCAACCTCGTAATCATCAAGTTTTATGCCGACCTTATCCAGAACATTGATACACATGTTATACTGTTCATCGAACTGTGAAACTGCCTGGTCCATATCAGTGCACAATGTGTGCATATCAGGCATGGTGAACGCACGAAGTCTCCGGAGACCCACGAGTTCCCCGCGCTGCTCTTTCCTGAAACTGTATCTGGTAAGTTCGATCATCTTCAGAGGCAGGTTCTTGTAAGAGATCGTCATGTCGTGGTTCATAAGGAACTGTCCGAAACATGCTGCAAATCGCAAAAATAGATGGCGTTTGTCAGATTCGATCGAATACTGACGTGCCGGGAACCGATCAAGATATTTCTTGAGGGTTGGGTGGTTCATGTCATACATGATAGGGGTCTCGACTTCCATTGCCCCGAATTTTGAAGATTCGTCAAGTACATAAGATTCAATAAGTGTTTTGATCAACTTTCCTTTTGGATAGAAACGCATGTTTCCTGAATCCGATCCGGGTTCATAGTCCGCGATCTCAAGTCTTCGCATTAGTTCAACATGCGGAGGGGCTTTTTCCATCGCCCGGTTTTTTGATATTTCGTAATCCACGAACTTTTGGAGATTCGGATGTTCTGAAAGATCAAAATCATCAGTGCTGTGAAGTTCCCCATCAGGCGTGAGAATGTGCCAGTACGATTTTGCCACACTTTCAGCCTTGAGTGCTTCGGATACAACATCTGTATCTTCCGAGGATTTGGCGCATGATGGTATTACCTGCACGTCCTGTGCCTGTGCCTCTGCAACTCCTTCGGGCAGGATCGAGCGGGAAAGTTCGGAAAGCGGATGTCCTTTACAACTTATCTTGAATGCTTTGTACCATCCAAAAGGCGCCCGCATGATCTCATATTTTCCCTTAAGTGCTTCTTCAATACCTTTTAGTACCGAAACAGCAACCTTTGGAGATGAGAGATTCGAACTCAAATGCGCATAAGGATAGAGCATCAACCGTTCGGCTTTTACCTGTGCTGCAACCTTCTCGATCTCCTCAACTGTACGTTTGATCGTATCGGCTGTGTTTGCCTCATCAACTTTTTCAACAGCCATGAATGCCGTGAGTGCATCTTCAAGTCGTCCCTGTTTGAGTGATTCCTCGATCTTCTCAGCAACCGGAGTGCTCTTTTTGACTTCGTATTCAATATAATCGGAATGGATGAGTAATAATTGCATAATTTCACCTGTGTGGATAATGTGTTTGCACTTAATTATATCAATTGCTTATAATCTTTTTCAAATGGAGGACATTGAGAAAACATCGCATTTATGCGGTTTATAATGTTTTGTCCAAAGCTAAAACAGAGAGTATTTTCAGTTGTCATCCTGCAAACCCTGCCATTAGAAAAACAACTTCATGATCATAATATACAGATACATTACAACTGTAATTATTATGACCAATCCAAATATTAACCAGATGACCTTGCCGAAAAAAAGTCCAATATTTTTTTTATTGTGTTTAACCATCATACCACATCAATTGTCGAACTCTTTTCGGTCTGCATCTGTTCCAAATACACTCGATATGCTGCAACCAGAGCACCAAGTAGTATCGGTGCAGCAAAAAGACCTGCAATTCCGCCTACAAACGCACCGCCCAAAAATGCCAGCATCAATAAAAGTGGGTGTATGTTCGATTTTACACTTGCAAAATAGGGCTTTAATATAAGTTCAGGAGGTGCGTATATTAGTATTGATGCAACTACAAAAAAGATAGCTGCGCTTTCAAATCCAGAATCTAAATAGCGTATTATCGAAAGAGGCACAATGACCATGTAACCTGCAAACATCGGGATTATGGATGCAATAAAAATAAGAGTGGCCAATGCAAGTAGGTGTGAAAAACCAAAAGCATAAAAGACAAACAATGATGTAACACTAACAAACAGTGCTGCGTATGCGTTGGCAATGAAAACACCATTGAGTATCATGTCAAGATGATATGAGTACCTTTCAACAATGTCTTGCTGATCTTTTGAAGTCAACTTAATAATGGCATTATACAACCCTTCCCCGTCTGCAAGTAGGAAAAAGCATACTATTATGGCTACCAGCAGATTTACGAAAAACATTGCGATACTTTTTGCATATGAAAGAAAATCGATCTTTCCGATAATTGGCAATATTGTTGTTGAAAAATCCCATGTCAGTTGCTGGAGTTGCTGATGTATGGTTTCAGGAAAATCAATGCCCCTTATAAAATCGAAGATACTTCCAATAACCAGACCCTGATTATTCACAATCCATGTTATCTGGCGTATAATTTCAATTAAACCACTTCCCAGTATGATTATTATCGGTATTACGATAAACATTGTCGCAACAAATGCCCCAATTTTCCGATGTCCTTTGAATTTCAGACATATCGGACGTGAAATATATGCAAAAACAAGTCCAAGTACAATACCATCTGCAAGTGGTAAAACAACTATGACTGCAGCGACAAGAAGAATTGCAAGAGCTATGCTTATTGCGATCATCCATTTATACTGTATAAGTGTAGAAACTCCGTCCGAATTATTATTTATCATTGAACACCATTGCAATTCATACTTTCAATTGAATAGATTATATAATCAATGCAACAGTATTAATAATTCACTCCTTTGAGGTACATCGTCCCTGTTATTTCCCACCATTCGTTAACAATAGTGCCGAATCAGGCATGAGTTTATCAAAATATTTGATAACCACACAGGCTTCTGTACATTTTCCACATCTCGTGCACGACACATCAATATGCAACCCGCCATTCCCATTGCTGCTATCAATACCATTATCATTGATCCGTATCGCATCTACGGGACAAACTTTGATGCATATACCACATTTTGTACACTTATTAACTCGCATCAATTGTTTTGCACCATCTTTGAAAAGCGCAAGCGCTTTTTCTTTTGTATTCGCATTTACCAATATGCTGCCTGTTGCGAACATATTGATACTACCATTATCAGCCTCTACACGCAACATACCGAGTTCTTCAGAATATACTTGTTTCCCAATGATATTCATCAAATTCGTAGCATGGTTTGTGGACACACCGCGTATTATGCCTTCAACCGAAAATCCGCCAGCCTTGCATGGAGACACACCTGAAGTCATATGTATGCTGAATGCTTCCCCATCGCCCCCCTTTGCAGGAGTTATCCCAATATCAAGTTCCCTGGCAAGTTTCAACATCTTTGGAGGCAATTCCTTCCAGCGCCAGAATCCATGTTCTATGAACTCGTTGGATAATCCATGGGATTTTGCCCATTTATGCAGGTAGTTGTTCCATCGATCATGCATCTCAGGGTGCAACTCCCCCATTCTCTTGTATTCGGCAGACAATGCTGCCGGACACAGGTGGCATCCGACCCTTTCAAATCCCATGTCGTAGAGAGGATTGTATTCCAATCCGCGCCAGTGGATGTACAGCCAGACTTCGATCGCCCTCCAGTCGCGTATCGGGAATATGTTTAGTTGATCCGGCACGAACGGGTTCATCTCAGATGCAGCAACACGGGCGCGAGAAAATGATTCGTGTTTCCGTTTTCCGTCGATAGTAAGACAGACTGCGCCGTTATTTGCACATTCTTCAATTACAGTGCTTGCAGGTGCGAGTTTGCAAACCTTGCAGCACCACCTGAAATCTTTAGCAGGCGGGCCAAAGTTTTTCAGATGCTCCCAAAAAGCTTCACCTGCGTCGGCTTCATGTAAGTCGATATTGTTCTGTTTACAGTAATTCCTTGCAAAATCGATCGTTTCGGGAAACTCAAGACCAGTGTTTACAATGAATGCTTTTACAGGTCTTTTATTAAGCGCACTTTGTGCAAGGTCAAGTACGACAAGACTGTCTTTCCCACCACTGAATGAGACATGTACCGGCAGATCTTTGTGTTGTTTTTGGTTCGCTATGCCTTTGATGGTGTTCATGGCGTTCTTGCCAAGTTGCCTGATATATGGAAGGTTGGCGTTTACGATATCATCCATGTCCGGTATTTTTTCATTCAGGACAGCAGGGTTGCTGTCGATCTTCTTGATTTTCAGGACAGCGCCTTGTGTGGAACTAAAATCTGAACTATCAGTATATGCAGTGCCAAAACCTGTGAGATTTCCCGATACTACAAGAATGGGATCGCCTTTTTTAATGTCATCCGTGTAGTTTTCGATCTGATCAAAACTAATGTTCTTACCACTGAGATGCCGTGTTGATCGTTTTGTCGCAACGGTTTTCTTTTCTGTGTGCGCAAGAATAATTTTTGCACCTTCAGGCAAAAGGTCGAACTTGTAATCCATTATAGGTAGGTCAAACCGCAAAACTCCGAAATGCAAGCCATCTATAATGACCTCATCGGTCTTGTCATCACCCGGGATCTTGTTCAGCAAAATTATCCTGTCGCCGAGAGGGTCGCAGGCGTATTCCGATATCAATTGGTCTGCAAGTATCTTGCGTTCAAATGGTGAACAGAAACGGACATCTGCGGGTTGTGAAAGTTGCAGCCGGATGCCATCGTTTTTACAAGTAAAACATTGCGGCTCGAGGAGTGGAACATTGCATTCATGGCACCAGAATATGTAATCATTTTCGTAATTGACAATATGGTTGCTATGCTTTTTAGAACGCCTATGCTCTTGCGTTCCTAAATGGGATTTTGGGTTGACAAACTTATTTTGTGTACTCGTTTTGTACTTTTGTGATTGCATTGTGAATTGAATAGTTATTTTTAAACTATAAATATAGATGGCGGTTTGGTGAAAAGTTGGTAACGAGAAAATGCTCACTCCGTTCGCATTAACTCGCACTATATATTTACAATATATACTACGAGAAAATCCTTGCTTTGTTCGCATTAACTCGCACTATATATTTACAATATATACTACGAAAATCCTCGCTTTGTTCGCATTAACTCGCACCATATATACACAATATATACTAC
>JAMJFS010000072.1 GCA_023544565.1 Methanosarcinaceae archaeon | reverse complement strand
AATTGGTTTTGAAGTTATTGCTGCGAGGATGTAGATGAGGTATACTGCAAGGGGGATTGCGGTTATGATGAGGGTTAAGATGAGTAGTGGTGTTGGTGTCATGGTTGTGTAATCTATGCTACAATTTCACAAATTTGTATGTTTGCGCATGCATGATATATATTTAACAAGTCCTTCAAATGTATCATAATCGAAGTTGATGATAACATATAATATGAACCCTGCAGCAGCGTTCAATAGATGAATATTTTTAAGATTAAAAATAAGATACTTTTTTGCAAATACCCTTGCATTAATTTTATCTGAAATGCTCCAATAATACACAGAAATATCGGAGTTTAACCTTTCTATATTATATGCTATGTTCTTAGAATATTTTTCAGGCACTTCTGGATAGAGCATAAAGCTTCGAAGTGTTTTTTGCCTCAATAATGGCCTATTAATGGCCATACTCACACTTTCAATATGTATTCGATATAATGTAAGTGCCTTATCAATATAACCAAAATTGAACTTTAAGGATGCACG
>JAMJFS010000071.1 GCA_023544565.1 Methanosarcinaceae archaeon | reverse complement strand
GTCGAGCAGTGAAAAACTGACCGAAGGGTCATCCGAGTCAATTGAATCGAACATGATTCAAATCACATTTACTTTCAATTATTAGTGGTGAAGAGTAGCGCGCGCTTCACGCGGAAGCGGCGCGGGGATTGCTTAACTTCTGCGCGCCGCGATGGTCAATGCAAGAGCGGTGGCGAGGAGATTGAAGGCGGGAGTGGATGGGGTTGTTGGGTCATCGGTTGATGTGGGGTCTTTTGGTGTGGTTGTGTCGCCTTCGTAGTATTCGGTGGTGATGTAGGGAACGGCGATGGTGAATTCACTGTTTACGACTGAGTTATCTTCACCAGCCAGATTTATCTGATACCAAAAATTGACTGGTAAAGTTCCACCTGCCCACCCATCAGTTGGTTTTAAGGTCCACTCAAATGTGTGTGTGCCTTCATCAATCAATTTGATAACTTTTGTTTTTTTGAATTCAGAAGGACCCTCTATCACTTCGTACATGTTGTCACCTAAACTGGTAAGCTTGAATCCCAACATTGATGGTTGATTCAAAGTCATTTCAATTTTAATTGTGAATG
>JAMJFS010000070.1 GCA_023544565.1 Methanosarcinaceae archaeon | reverse complement strand
ATTCGAAATTATTCAAGATATGGAACTTGGTAAGCCCCATGAGCTCCCAATTATCTGGGTAGGAAGTCCGCAAGGAGCGACGATGGCTCAGGGGGTAGCGGAAACGGTAATAAGCAAATGCCAGTCTGTAATGGACTGGATAGGGGTTCAAACTTTGCCCCAACCTGAAAGGGTGCAGACTTGCCAATGGTGTTTCATTGTATGAACGGAGGTAAACCTGTGAATGTAAGTAATTCAACGACGCCCAAAAGCGAGAGACTTACAGAGATGAGACCTAAAATCCAATGGAATGATATCGATTGGAAAAAGGTCATTCAAAGTGTTAACAGGCTGCAAACCAGAATTACAAAAGCAGTTAAAGAAGGAAAATGGCAATTAGTAAAGAGACTACAATATTTGGTAACCCACTCGTTCTATGCGAAATTGTTAGCAGTGAGAACGATATGTCAGAATAGGGGTAAAAGAACAGCAGGAATTGACGGCGAAAAGTGGTTAACACCCAAAAACAAAATGAATGCTGCTCTTAATTTATCTGACAAAAAGTATAAAGCAAAACCCTTGAAAAGAGTTTTCATTGAGAAGCCTGGTAAGAAAAAGAAA
>JAMJFS010000006.1:12584-73302 GCA_023544565.1 Methanosarcinaceae archaeon | reverse complement strand
GCGATCGTTACGGAGAATACAAAGAACAGGGACCTGTTCATCAGCATGGTGGATTCATCCAGCGTTATGGTCAATGCATCCACGCGGTTTGCAGATGGATTCAGGTATGGCAAGGGCGCAGAGGTCGGGATAAGTACCAACAAGATACACGCACGTGGTCCTGTGGGCATGGAAGGGCTGCTCATCTACAAGTATGTGCTTCTTGGAAACGGTGACAAGGTAGCTGATTATGCAGGCTCTGATGCAAAGCCGTTCACACACAAAAAATTGGATAGCAATCTTGCAGACGTGCTGAAATAAACGCATTACAAAAACGATGAACAATAAATGATGAACAATAAATGATGAACAATAAATGATGAACAATAAATGATGAACAATGGGGCAAGATGTTAAATAAACGAAAAGATATTCTGGGCAAAGCTGAGAAGATCATAATAAAGATAGGCACATCATCGATCAGCAAAGAGGACGGGGGACTTGAATATGAGTTCATGGACAAAATAGCGTCCCAGATCTCCAGACTTCATCAAATGGGAAAGCAGGTTATCATAGTCAGTTCAGGATCTATCGGAATAGGCATTGACATATTGCATCTTGATAAAAGGCCACGTGAGATCCCTGTACGTCAGGCTGCGGCAGCTGTGGGTCAGAGTATCCTGATGCAGGAGTGGATCAAAGCGTTCAGCAAATACGATCTCAATGTTGCACAGATCTTGCTAACATATTCAGCCTTCTCTGACAGGCTGACCTACCTGAACCTGCGAAACAGCATTTCCACTCTCCTGAGTTACGGAGTCATACCAATTATTAATGAAAACGACAGCATATGCGTAAACGAGATCGAAGCCACGTTTGGGGACAATGATAAGTTATCCGCAATGGTCGCCAGCAAAACAGAGGGTGATGTCCTGATAATACTTTCCGATATTGATGGGCTTTATGATAAGAACCCGAAAAGGCACCAAGATGCAAAACTCCTGAGTATTGTAGAAAAGATCACACCAGAGATCGAGAGTTATGGTGGGAGTCCAACCAGTATGAAAGGAGTAGGTGGCATGAAAACTAAGATAGAGGCAGCGAAGATCTGCAACATGTCCGGATGCCACATGGTGATCGCAAACAGCAGTGTTGATGATGTTATCCTTAAGGTACTTGACAGCGAAGAAATAGGGACGTTATTTTTGGCAAACCCCGATGCACACAAAAATAGGATACGATGGATCATCCTTGCAAAGTCATCAGGTAAAGTTGTCGTTGACCAGGGTGCGAGGGATGCAGTGATAAACAAGAATAGCCTTTTGCCATCCGGTATCATTGATGTGATCGGAAATTTCGAAAGAGGCGACATCATTGATATTGAATGCGGGGGAGAAGTATTTGCTAAAGGCATCTCTGACTACACATCAGATGAACTGAAGATGATCAAGGGAAAACATACCAATATGATCGCCGATATTCTTGGCTATAAGAATTATAACCACGTCATAAGTAATTGTAACATTGGTTTGATCAATACAGATTAGGTTTCATCATCTTGATTATAGGTGCACACAGATGCATACGCATGTCTGAAATAGATGGATTGAACAGCCAGTATCAATTGTATAGTCCCGAAACCTTTTATAATAAAAAGAGACTTCAAGAACTACAACTTTCAACTTATAAAAATATTTATAATGCCTCAATATCAGATTATACATAATAGAACCGGAGTAATCAATGCATCTCATCATCGCAGAAAAACACATTGCAGCCAAGCGAATTGCATCAATTCTTGCACCAAATAAACCAAAAAATGTGCGTGTTAGCGGAGTTGATACCTATGAATATGGTACTGATGCTAACAAAACGATCTCTATGGGACTCAGCGGACACATCGTTGGGGTCGATTTTCCAAAATCATATAACAACTGGCAGAAAGTTGATGCAAGATATCTCATTGATGCAGAAATAATTTCAACACCTACACATGTGAAGATTGTATCTGCACTTAAAAAACTCGGCAAGGAAGCCACAAAGGTCACGATTGCTACTGACTACGACCGGGAAGGAGAGCTTATCGGTGCCGAGGCGCTGGACATTATCAAAAAGGTGAACCCCGATGTTACATTCGACCGTGTGCACTACAGTGCGATAACTCCAAAGGCAATAAATGACGCTTTCTCAAACCCGACAACGGTTGACTTTAATCTTGCAGATGCTGGTCATTCGAGGCAGGTGATCGACCTGATATGGGGGGCTGCACTTACTCGCTACGTATCTATCTCAGCAGGACGGCTTGGAAATATGTTCCTTTCAGTTGGCAGGGTTCAGTCACCAACCCTTGCCCTTATAGTGGACAGGGAAAAAAAGAGGGATGCATTCATTCCACAGCCTTACTGGGAAATATTTGCAACACTTTCAGATAAAGATAAAGAAACATTCCTTACCCAGCACAAAACCAAACGATTTCAAGACAAGCAGGAAGCCGATTCAGTAATGGCAAAAGTTAGCAATGCCAAAAATGCAATCGTATCAAGTGTTGCAAAATCAAATAAGATCGATAAAGTGCCTACCCCGTTCAATACAACCGAGTTTATCACAGCAGCAAGTTCGATCAGTCTCTCACCTGCAAACGCTATGAGAATTGCTGAATCCCTCTATACAAGTGGTTTCATTTCGTATCCAAGAACCGATAACACCGTATATCCTGAATCGGTTGACATGCGTACGCATATCGAACTATTCAAAGTGGGAGGGGTATTTAAGGAGTATGCAGAAAAACTTCTAGAAAAGACCGAACTTATCCCTACGCGCGGTAAGAAAGAAACTACCGACCACCCTCCAATATTCCCTGCCTCACTTGCAAAGAAATCTGAACTCAAAGATGATGAATGGAAAGTTTACGAGTTGATCGTCAGACGATTCTTTGCGACATTTGCAGACCCTGCACAGTGGGAAACCATGCGTGTCAAATTTGACATTAATGGTGAAGAGTTTAAGGTCAATGGTGCACGTCTTATAGTGCCTGGGTGGAGATGGTACTATCCATACAATGCACCGTCAGACAGGCTTTTACCGCTGCTGCAGGAAGGAGATTCGTTAACTGTTGATAAGACCGAGATAGTCGATAAAGAGACAACTCCCCCTTCAAGATATGGACAGGGTCGCCTGATACGGATCATGGAGGAACTAGGACTTGGTACAAAAGCTACTCGCCATGACATAATTGGTAAATTATATTCACGAGCATATGTTCATGGAAACCCGATCCAGCCAACCAGAACCGCATATGCGGTCGTTGAAGCACTTGAAGAGTATGCTAATACCATCACAAAACCTGATATGACCAGCAAACTCGAAGAAGATATGGATAAGATCGCAGAGGGGAATATCAAGGAAGATGATGTAATTAAAGAATCAAGGCAGATGCTTGATTCTGTTTTTGAAGATCTTGAAACTAACAAAGAGGATATTTCGGAATCACTGCGGACCGGACTGAGGGAAGATAAGGTAGTCGGAACCTGTCAAAAGTGCGGATCACAACTTATGGTTCGAAGGTCAAAACGAGGTTCACGTTTTATCGGATGCGAAGGTTACCCTGACTGCAATTTCTCACTCCCGCTTCCAAAGAGCGGACAGGTTATTGTAACGGACAAACTCTGTGAAGAACATGGGCTTTACCACGTACGTATCATAACTCCGGGAAGACGTCCATGGGACCTTGGATGTCCAAATTGTAATTTCATTGAATGGCAGGCATCACAGGAAGCAGAAAGAGCCAAACTACCAAAGACGCCACGTCCAAAAAGCATCACCGACATTGCAGGTGTCGGTAAGGTCACAGTACAAAAACTGGCAGATGCCGGCATTATAAAAGTTGATGATTTTATTGAAACTGATGCGTTCGAACTGTCAAAGAAAACCGGAATTACAGTTAAAAAGATCAAAGGCTGGCAGGATGCTGCTTTGTAATTAAATCTATAATTATAAATATACTTATAAGTGTAACTGTAACAATTATAAGTGTAACTGTAACAATTATAAGTGTAACTGTAATAACTATAATTTTAGTTTTAATTTTGGAGATCGTAAACATGAAACTTCAATTCAAAGGCGGATGTCAGGAAGTCGGGCGCTCAGCATTACTTCTGGACGAAAAGATATTGATCGATTACGGGATGAAACCTGGTGAAACACCGCTTTATCCATTGAATGGAATGCATCCAAAAACCGTATTGGTCTCACACGGTCACCTCGACCACTGCGGTGCAGTCCCGAACCTTATGGACCTTGATCCTGAAATTTACATGACACCCCCAACAGCCGATTTTGCTGATATGCTTGCAAAGGACACGCTCAAGATCGCACAGGCTAATGGTGTTTATGCACCATACAACAGCGAAGACCTGCACAAGTTCGTTCAGCGTACAACTAAAGTCGACACTGGTGTTGAATTTAGAACACAGGGATACAAGGTTGAGTTCTACGATGCCGGACACATCCCTGGGGCAGCATCAATTCATGTTGAATCAAAAAGTGGTGAGAGCCTTTTCTATACGGGGGATATCAGTACAACCAATACAAGATTGGTGTCGGGTGCAGGAGATTTTCCAACCGCCGATACACTTGTGATCGAAAGTACATATTTTGGCGAAGAACATTCTGCCAGAAAGGACGTTGAATCTGCATTCATGGATTCGCTTCATGAAACACTTGACATCGGCGGAACTGTTATAATTCCTGCATTTGCGATCGGACGAACACAGGAGATTATGATGCTATTGGATGCGCATGGGATCCAACCTTATGTTGATGGAATGGGGACCATGGCATACAAACTGATGATGAACCATCCTGATTATCTGCGAAATCACACTCACCTTAAAAAAGCGTACAAGAATGCGTTCATTGTAAGAGGTCGAAAACGGGAATCTGTGCCTCTTGATTCTTCAGTCATCATAACAACGGCAGGAATGCTGAATGGTGGACCTGTGCTTCATTATATCAATAAATTGTACAACGACCCAAGATCAAAGATCATGCTATCTGGATATCAGGTCGAAGGCACGAATGGCAGAATGGCTGCTGAAACCGGTATAATTGATAATGATGGGGTCATCCAGCAACTTCGTCCAAAGGTAGAACAATACGATTTCTCGGCTCACTGCGGTGACAGGGAACTAAAAGGTATTGTAAAAGAATTCTGCGACACGGGGGCGGAAAATGTTTTTGTGATGCATGGTGACAACACTGAATTGTTTGCAGAATGGATTACAGAAGAGATTGGTGTGGAAGCACATGCACCTGCTAATGGTGATGAATTTATCCTGTGATGGTCCTGTTGCAATTCACAATCAAATGTGGATCAGAGATTTTATGTTTTGGAGCTAATGCTTGAAACATTTAATTTTTCTGAGTTGAATTTAATCGTCTTATCACAAAATAGCGATAATTGTGATATAAATTCCTTGTCGGATTCAATCTCAAGTGATAGGAAAACACCATCCAGTTTCCAGAGCCTGATCTTACCACTCAGGAAATGAACAAATTTTGCAACATTACCACTGTTATTATACAGCAAGAGTGTTGACATCGCATCAATGAACAGGAACTTCTTTTCAGATGGTATGGCTGCGATCGCTTCATCAATAATAAGTGCCATGTCGGTCAGGTTCATAAGATCGGAAAGATAAAGGCAATGTGGAGAATTTGAAACAGATCCACCGCTTGGTATTGTAATTGCATCTATGAAAATGATCATACGAGGATCGATATCCTGTTCTTTTAATATCTCCTCCATTGTTGTATAGGGTCGATTCAATGTAATATACACACCGGGTTCATGCTTTTCATTAACAAGATGCCTTATCAGTTCTAGATTCGCTTTATTATAGTCAATACTGGATGCAAGTGCAAGCGTTATTCCAGGTTTACCCATTCTGGATAATTCTAATGAAATTTTATCGTTCATGATTAAGCAATATCCCATTTTTTAAAATTCATTTTCTCGTAGTATATGTTTTATAACATATAGTCCGAGTCAATCTGAGCGTTAGCGAAGATTTTCTCTTTATATTTACTATATTACAAATAGATATTTTTCAATATAAGTTTTTTGATTGAAAATATCCAATGTATAGTCCCGAAACCTTTGACTTTATATACTCATCTTCTCAGCATAGGAAAACGAAATAAAGTCGTAAAATTAACAGATAAGAAGGTTAAGTGCATAATTCGGGCGAAAACCAGAAATGACAGTACCAAAAACATTGCTCGTGACATGAAATTGAGTAAATCGTCAGTCAAAAGGGTCTGGATGTATTGGATAAAACATCAGGAGTCGATTCCGATTAAGAAATTTGGCAGGAGTAAGATAGAAACGGATGAAGAATCTGAGAACTTGATAATCAAAGTACATGAAGAACAAAAATTCGGTGCAAGAAGACTGGAGAAAATAATAAAATTCAAATGCGGCAAACATATTCCACATAACAGGATCCACAATGTTCTTCTAAAAAACGGACTTGCGAAGGAAAAAAAACACAAAAAGAAACGTCGAAAAGCCTGGATAAGATACGAGCGGAAACATAGTCTAACATCTATTCATTTAGACTGGCATACAAGTAAAATTAACAGAAAAGAAGTATCAGTGGCTTTGGATGACAGTTCAAGATATATCCTTGCGGGGGATGAATTCGACGCAGCTACCGGTAAAAACAGTATTGCTATTGTGGAGAAGGTATTAAATGAGTATGGATGGATCTGAAAGGTAGAACAGATAATTACCGATAGGGGAAGCCAATATTATGCGAATAAAAAGGACAAAAACGGCAATAGTGAAAGTAAGTTTGAAGCATTCCTAAAAGAACACGATATAAGACACATTAAAGCAAGAGTAAAACATTCGCAGACTAATGGAAAAGTTGAAAAGTGGCATGACTTGTATGAAAAACAGAGATCAAAATTTGACAGTTTTTCAGATTTTGTGAAATGGTATAATACAGTGCGGTATCACGAAAGTTTGGACACAGAACATTATCTTCAGACACCGAAAGATGCATTTTGGTCAAGACTTCCAGATGGGTGCAAATTGAACGTACTTTTCAAACGTATGGATGCAGGATTGTGAGAAAATATGATAAGTGGAGACGACTATATAAAGTCAAAACATTCGGGACTACACAATTGAAAATATCCAATTATCACCAAAAACCCATATCTAATATTTTACAATAAATAATCTGATGGCAACGTGTGGATTCAACGACCAAGGAGCAAAATCATATCTGTTGAAAATGTTGAAATCTGCAATTGTTATTGATGTTGGGCTCGATAGTCCGAAATATACGAAGGTTAAACATTGTGATTGGTAGTGCAAAATAACTGTGTTCACACAAATAATATATGACTGTATCAACATAACTGAATCAGTTACATCGAATAAAGCACACCATTACATTAATTTCAAAGGACGTGAAATTATCAAGATACTCGCCATTTCTGATGCTCATGGAGACTATTCCAAAGTCGGACAGATATTAAAACTAAAGCAAACCAGTGACATTGACCTGATACTGATTGCAGGAGACATCACAGACTTCGGTCCGGACGAGGAAGCGGAAAAACTGCTCAACATGTTTGAAAAACCAATAATGGCAATACCGGGAAATTGCGACCTGCGAACCATACTCAAAGTACTGGATAATTCAAAAGCCACCAGTCTTCACAATACATTCAAACGTATCGATGACATTACATTTATCGGTCTTGGTGGCTCGAATCCAACACCATTTAACACACCATTTGAACTGCAGGAAGATGAGATTGAAAGTGGTCTGGAAAGGTTAGTCAAAGAAGCGGAAAATGATCCAAACAACAATACGATCGTACTGCTCACCCATGCACCACCATACGGCACTGTTGATGAGATACCAATTGGACATGTTGGAAGCACTGCCATTGAGAAATTTGTTGGCAGGGTTGACCTGATAGTCTGCGGGCATATCCATGAAGCGAGAGGTGTAATAAAAGTTGGTAAAACCGTTATTGTTAATCCGGGAATGGTTTGTGAAAGTAATGGAGCAATCATTACCATAACCGGTGAGAATAATGGAAACATACAGATAAATGCTGAACTGATATATGTATAATATTAATAAATTAGTGAATTTGGGGGACATGTACTACGAATTGGATATACGATCTTGGTCTTGATCCGGTATTAATTGATTTTCTCCATAAATTGGGATTATCGTTCCTGATCGGAATTTTGATAGGTATTGAGCGAGAGCATCGCAGGGTAAACAAAAAAATATCTACTGGTGTCAGGACATTTGTCCTCGCATGTATAATTGGCATGATAGCCACGTTTGTATCCGGATTGATCGGAATTGAAATATTGTTCATCACTGCAATTTTCTTTGCAGCATTATCTACTATAATCGCATATACAACAAATATTGTTTATGGAAAAGCCGGTATAACAAATTCAATTGCTCTTTTTTCCACTTTTTTATTAGGAATATTAGTGGCAAAGGATTTTCATCTATTTGCAATAGTCGGTGCGGTTGTAGTGACATTTATATTAGTTGAAAAAAAGCCATTGCATACTTTTGCACAACATCTCTCAGACCATGACATATTGAACGCTGTTCAATTTCTTGCTGTGGCATTCATATTATATCCGATTATGCCGGATGATACGTTTTTTGGGGCTGTGAACCCAAGATCTGTAATACTTATTGTCGTACTTGTATCACTTGTTAGTTTTTCCAGTTATATATTTCTGAAAAAGTTTGGAACACGAGGAGGAATATCCTATTCAGGTTTGCTTGGAGGTTTTGTTAACAGCGAAGCAACAACCGGCGCTCTATCTTCCATGTCAAAAAACATATCAACTCTGACAGATGCGACATACGTAGGAATATTATTGACTAATATTGCAATGCTTGTCAGAAACCTGATAATTGCTTTAATTGTTGACCCAAGTGGTAGATTTGCACTTTTGATGCTGCCACCACAGTTGATTATAATAATTGCTTCGTTGTTCATCACTCTCCTCAAACGAAAGGCATTTGATACAACAAATGAGCAACTAAAAATCGACTCACCATTTGCACTTGGTCCGGCTTTTAAATTTGGTGCAGGTTTTACAATAATACTAATCGTTGCAACAATTGTAAATGACATTGCAGGTCCGATCGGAATATATGCTATTGCACTTGGCGGACTTGTCAGCAGTGCAGCCGTCACCGTGTCAATGGCATCACTTGCAGTCAATGGAAGCATATCTATTACAACTGCAGCACAAGCAGCAGTGCTTGCAAGTATAATTAGTACGTCTGCAAAGATAGCATTAGTAAAGATATCAGGTTCAGATGAATTGTTTATACGCTTAAGAAATACATTTACAATACTTGTTCTCATAGGAATGCTTGCACTCGCCGGATGGAGTTATTACATGAATCAGGGCATATTTTAATATATAATCATCATTAAACGGCTAGCATCGATAACGTTATTAAATATTAAAGGTTTTTATTATTATGGTGTTTGCATGAGAATCAAAACAATCATTGTACTTTTAATGTTAATATCCGTTTTTTTTGCAGGTTGTATAGGTAATGATGAACCTGTTATTGAGGAAAATATTTCTGTAATAGATGAAACTCCCGAAGAAGTTGAAGAAACTCCAGTCGAAGAAACTGAGGTTGTAGAAGATATACCTGCGGTTGAACCACGAACATATACTATACGGATGGAGTATTACATTGTCCAAATACCAAAACCATTTGAAATCAACAGAGGTGATAGTGTTGTCTGGAGAAACATTCAGGATCCAAAAAGATATTTAACAGTTGTGAGTGAAGATGGACTATGGGAAAATACTACATTGGGCTATGGTCAAACATTAGTATATACTTTTAATGAATTAGGCACACACAATTTTAGTGTAATCGGCCAGCCAAAGATGAGTGGCTCAATTAAAGTCAACTAATTCAAACATAAACTGACAAATCTGATATAAATGAATACCAAAACCATAATCGAAGGCACGACAGAGGTTTTGGTACCAATCCCACCGGAGGGAGTTTCATTTCCGCCATCTGCAGCACCTGTTTTTTACAATCCTGAGATGGAACTTAATCGCGACATAAATGTCGCGGCTACTGCTGCTTTTGTAGATCGCCTGATCTTGAAATTACAATCACAGCGTGATATCCAACCAATAGACATCACTTATGTTGATGCATTGTCAGCATCAGGAATAAGGGGGATCCGAGTTGCAAATGAAGTGGGTATCTCGGCTGTTTTGAATGACTGGAATGAGGATTCATACGATCTTATTGTTAAAAATATCGAATTGAACAATCTCTCTGATACTACTACAGCATCTCACAAAGATGCAAATGTCCTACTACACGAAAAAAGGTTCAACATAGTAGACCTCGATCCTTTTGGAACACCAACACCATTTTTAGATGCTGCCGCACGCTCGGCTGTACATTTACTAGAGGTTACAGCGACTGACACAGCCCCTCTCTGCGGTGCGCATTTGAATTCAGGTATCCGAAAATATGCTGCTGTGCCGCTCAACAATGAATACCACAGCGAGATGGGGGTGCGCATACTTCTTGGAACGATCGCTCGCGAACTTGCAAAGCATGAAAAGGCAATGATACCTTTGCTATCGCATGCCACGCGCCACTATATCCGCACATACGTTCAGGTGCAAAAAGGTGCAAAACGAACTGATGAAACCCTTAAAGAAATGGGGTTCATCTCGAACTGTCCAGAATGTGGATTTCGGATATCAGTGTTCGGGCTGGCTGTGCATATTGAGAAAGAATGCCCGATATGCAACGCCACAACTGAAATTGCAGGTCCGATGTGGCTTGGACAATTACACGAAGCAAAGTTCTGTGATGAGGTTCTTCTTAAACTTGAAAATCGCCCTCTTAAAACAAAAGAAAAGGCTATTAAGATCATCACTCTTTGTCGGGATGAAATTGACATTCCTATGTTCTATGACCAACACGTCATCTGCAAACGTCTGGGAATCTCTGCATCAACAATAGATTCATTGATAATTGCGCTTCGTGAGAATGGATATGAAGCATCAAGAACACATTTTGATGGGATATCTTTTAAGACCAACGCTGAAATCACCGATATTGAAAGAATAATGTTGGAGCAAGGATTAAATTAATTCGCTAAACCATTGTCATTTTTTTGCATTAACTCTAATCCATCACAACCATTACAAAACGTAATATATAATAAAGTATCTAATAAAAGTATATTACATTTTATTAAATTTATCAATAGAGAGTAAAGATAAACATGACTGAAGAATATACAGAACAGTTATTTTTGCAGGAAAAACCCACACTTGCACTACTGGCAATCAATTCATTAAAAAAGACATATGCATCTGTGATCACAAAAGAGATCAATTCAACATTTGCTCACACAACAAAAATATTATCGAAAATGGAAGAGCACGGGCTTGTTAAATTTACGGTAGAGGGGCGTGTTAAGTATGTTGAACTTACTGAACACGGAATTAAAACAGTTGATTCAATGAAAAATATGATGGATGAACTAATTGGAAATTCTGGTAGAGAGAACAAAAATCCATTCGGACAATTTTTTTCACAACCATCTGTATCATTATCTCCAGATGCGATACCATTATCACAAACAATTCAGGAAAAAATTGACAATCTGCGCTCAAAGATTGAGAGAATTTATATTATAGAAAGTGAAAGTGGTGCAGATAAGGAAACACTATACCGAAAACTTGGGCCGTTCAATAGAGATATTAAAATTATAGCAAATTTGATTGAATCTTCAAAAGATCAGATCGATGAATCTGTTATTATGTCACATCGTGATGTGACTCGGCGTCTTGGATCAATAATTAACAAATGATGCTAACAAATAATATCAATACGTGATACTAACAAATAATATCAATACGTGATACTAACAAATAATACATATCAGACAATACATATCAGATAATATATCAAGTAATGTATATTAATTATTTAATTACATATATATTTTATACACATTCCAGGTGATCATGAAATCAATAATATTACTTTTAAAAATATATGGCAGTCGTGACCGTGCTGTCCATTCGTTCGAAGCTGTGATAGCCAATGACATCAAAGATATTGATGCATCAGCCCAGATCCATATAACCAAGGATGGCTGGGTACAGATCGAAATAACAGGCGAGGATGACGAGTTCTGTGCTAATTATTTGTTGACAAAATATGGCGCACCAGTCAAAGAAGCAGAGATTGGACAAGTCTACAAAGGATACATTGATTCAATAAACGAAAATGGAATCCTTGTTGACATTGGAATTAAGGTCAACATAACCCTTGATGGACTCAAACCACTGGGAATAGGGGATGTCAAACAAATTGCATCACGTTTCGGCATCATACCACACCTTCCGGTTTCTATTGAAATTGTCAAGGTTGATAATGATACAAAAGTTTGCTTTACAAAGGAACAGGTTGATCTGTGGTGGAAATGGAAAAAGTCAGGCACTGACAGAGTTATAGCAAATGCTACAACCCGCTCTGAACTGAAGGCTGCAGTTAAAAAGACAGGACATTCACGGGATATTTACGGAATTGAACGTATAGGAATAATGGAACATGCAATCGTTTGCCGTGAAAAAACGGATGCTCCAGGAATTGTAGCTCATATAGGTCCACTATTAAAATCAGAATTGGGAGTTATTATAAAACATTCATAATATAGTCTGACGATCTTTACAGATTGTTTAGTCCTGCATCACAAACAGACAATGTTCAAAACCATTTCCGAAACATTCTATTTCTTTGATGGTGCAGTTGAGTCCCAATTTCCCAAAAATAATTCCTTGCAGAAGTCCTTCATCAAAAGAACAAAGTGTTTTACCAACAACAGGCATCAATTTGCAATCAAAGCAGTCATGGACAACAACTGTTAGTGGATCTGTTTTGATCACGGACACATCTCCCATATTGTGTGTATCCCAAAAATTTGCTATATCCTTAAGCACACCATTGAGATCAGTTGATTGGAAGTTGATGGATATACTTTCACCTATATCTGCACCTATCTTTTTCATGATAGGTTCATGATTGATCCCATGTGCTTCGAAACCAAATCGAATAGCATGAAAAATAGACTTTAAAAAATGGTATTCGTCATCACTGGATGACGCAACTCTTTCTAATATTTTTTTGTAATGTTTAATAATAGGCTCTTGCGAACAAGCCATATACTGAGAATTTAGGCTATATATCTTTTTTCTCTTATCACTTGCATCAATGTGCTCTTCGAGCAGGTCGCATGACTTAAGGTCAGTAATGTGTACTGAGATCGTTGATTTTGCCTTTCCGGTATGTTTAACAATTTCATCGAACGATCTTGAGCCGTTCTTTAAGAAATCCAATATTATAAGTTTTACAGGACCATTTAATGCAATGAAACCGTGATCTGTAGAAAATAATGCAGTGTGGTCTCCAGCTCGTGCCATGGTAATAAATAATATGGTGCAATATATATAAATGTTCGTTCGCAAACAACCGAATCGAATTTATGTAAACTTTATTTATAGAAAATATTATTTGTTTTGTGCATTGAATGTTGATCACAATTTTGGACTAAATATGAAAAAGGCAATCCTTATACCGGTTGAAAAAGCAGAATCTGCAAGGTCTGACCTACTTCAAAAGGAATTACTTGATGGCACCAGAAAGATCAAATTGACCGGATCTAAAGGTGAAAAGTTTCTGGAGATCCCCATCAAAACGGATATAGAAGAATACACCGTTATTGAACAGGATGCTCCCGAATATTACGGAAAATGGCAGTCATTGAATGAGCGACTAAGAGACATCATTCCGTTGGATGAACTCAAATATGTGCCGTCCGGCTGGCAGATAATCGGAGACATAATCATAGTCAGCATACCACCGGAAATAGACAAACGAAAAACAGTTATTGCAAATGCGCTTCTTGAAATGTATCCACGATGCAAAAGCGTGATACAGGATTTTGGTATTGAGGGACAGTTCCGTGAACCAATCCGACAAAACATTGTCGGAGACAAAACTGAAACCATCCATAAGGAACATCAATGTCTATTTAAAATGGATGTTACAAAAATAATGTATTCAAAAGGCAACCTGTCTGAACGGAAGCGGATGAGCAAGATTGATAGTGGCGAGGTTGTTGTGGATATGTTTGCAGGTATCGGATATTTTTCTATCCCGATGGCAGTACATGCAAAACCAAAACAAATCTTTTCTATTGAACTAAATCCTGTGTCATTTAGTTACCTGTGCGAGAATATCAATTTAAACCATGTTGAGAACATCATCAAGCCAATAAACGGGGATTGTGCAGAGGTTACACCGCAGGGTGTAGCTGATAGAGTAATAATGGGTTATGTCGGGGTTACGCATCACTATCTGAAGCAGGGGATTGGCGCAATTAAAAAAAGCGGCGGTGTTTTGCATTACCATGAGACAACGCCGGAGAGTCTGCTATTTGACAGACCTGTGTCTCGAATTAAAGATGCGGCGCGCGCGATAGGACGCGAAGTTGAGATTATGGGATGTCGCAGGATCAAAAAATATTCACCGGGTGTGTGGCATGTGGTTGTGGATGCTAAAATTCAATGAATTTGTACTTGTTTAGGTAGTTTTGATGCCGAGTCAATCCGATGCAGGCGGCGTATTTCCGCCATAATCGATAAATTCATCATATTTCACATTTAATAGACAAAGTGAATTGTTTTATAATTCTATAGATCATACATTACGATTAATCCAACTGATTTGAATGATCTTCTAGAGTCAGTGGTGTTGGAATACGCCGCCTGTGGCGGTTGTATTAGTTTTAGTTTCAAATAGATCAATCTTATTTATGCAACAAAAAAAGTAATATGCAGCCAATTGGCTGCATTTCGTAGATAATATTCTACGTTTTATACTTATACGTTCTTGATGCCAAAAGACTCAAGCAAAATACCAGGGTTTATGCGACCGCTGGTGAATGACTTCTTGCTGGTTCTGTCATTGATCGTGATCTTAGCAGGTGCGAACATACCTGCATCAACCTTGAAGAAGTCGAAATCGGCTTCTTTGAATGTTGTATAGAATGGTTTGCCGTAATCCTTTGATGTTGTGGATGGTGCCAATTTCACGTACTCTTCGAGTTTTTCCACATCATCATATGCTACGGTGTAATATGTCTCGCCACAGTAGATGATACAGTCGTTGGTTGAACCCATGCATTTTGTGTCATCGCCAACAATAGGTGCGATCGGTGCAACTCCGAATCCGCTCTGGATCGTGTTGATGTCAAAGCCAATGGATTCCAACTTGTGGATTCCAGTTTCTACGACACGTGCGGATATCTGCACTGAACCTGCAATGGATGCAGTAGGTGCAACAGCGATGTAAACATTTTCGGTTTCGACATTGCTGTGTTTTGCTATATATTCCACAACTTCTTCATTGGGAAGTGCGCTTGATTCCATCACAAGAACTGCAGATTCGGAATCGTCTTTGTAGCCAATTTCCTCATAGAGTTCCTTTGGTTTAAGACCAAGTGCTCTTGCCGGACCTGAACCCATGCCGAAGTATTTACCAACAGCAATTCTCCAGCCTGCATACTGTGAACCCATGCATGCGATGGTTGGATGGTCTGTGGACACCTGAATTGCCGGAACCATAACACCGTCGAGGTCGAACTTTGTGTAGGTTAACTCTGCAAGGTCTGCAAGGCAAATGCGTGAGAGGTACATTCCTGCATCATAGCCACCTTCAACATTGACACCACAGTCAATAATGGTAGCACCGTTTGCGAGTTGCTTTGATTCAACCTTTAGCTCTTCTTCCCAGTCGAGCATATCATCAATTATATCTAATCCCTTTTCGTTAACGCTTATCATATAATCACCCTTATCTGATTGATTGTTTGTGATTTGGGGAGATTAAGATATATAATTGCCGATATTTGTCGAGTGGGGGGTTTTTGTGTCTAAAAATATCTTGCTTTTTGCTCATGCGGCAAAAACCACTTTTGTTCATTCAAACATGTGCGTAAATACTCTGCGCCGAGCCAAAATACGAGTCATATACATGTTGATATACCAGATCACACTTTTTTTGATATATTTCCGGAGTATATATTCGAGGTAAAAGATCTAAAGTAACTTCTATTGATACACGAACAGAAGCTCTTGATTGCTGTCGTTTACGCCAGTCAAGAACCAATTTTTCCCCTTTTAGTGTTTCTAATAGTTTTTGTGCCACTTTTTTTACTTGCAGCTCGTCTTTTTTGGTCAAGCTTATATCTGGCGTTTTCAGTAGATCGAAAATAGTCAATTCCTCTTCTGCAAGATTTTCAGCAATTGCACGTTTTTCCTCTGCATTTAGTTCCTTTGTAAACGCCATGAGTTTTGTAAAGAACATCTCAACGTTATGGGAACCAGAGTTGTATTCATCGATCATTATCTTGAATTTTTCTAAATAATCTATTCGAGTTTTGTTTAAACGAACTAACTGAATCAGCTTTCGTTCTATGCTTGCCCTTAGTTTTTCAGTTTCAATTCGTTTACGACCATTTTCAAAGGCTGATTTTAATGCTTCAAAGTCTATCTGACTCAAATCAATATAGTTATCTTCACCATATTTTTTTTGTTCTGATAGATCATGAAAAACGTATCCTTCGGTTGCAATTGATTTGTCCAACAATACTTCGACGTCTTCCATTATGCCGGAAATATTTGCTTTTGGTGTTAAAGAACGAATTTTCTCTGCAATTGTTGTGATGAGTTTTTGACAGGGGGCTAATCCATTTGCTGCTTTGTCAGGAAGAATAGCCTTGTATATTCTTGCCAAACTTCCGGCTAATAATAGGTACTTTTTCTTTGAATCGTCATTGATCAATATCGAATCAACTGCATCATCAATTAACTTCACACGCCCGAAACCATCAGCATCTTCTATCCCTGATATACTTACATTGTGTTCTTTACAAAATACGATCGTTTCATCAATTGCCTGTTCTAGAGCATCAATAAGGAAACTTTTGTCTTTTACAGGTGTATCACCATCTGTTGTTCCGTCTGTTGGCGAACCATAAATAGCCAGGGCTTTTTCTAAATTCCTGAATACTCCGATATAATCTACGATCAGACCATTCAATTTGTCACCATACACACGATTTGCTCTGGAGATTGTTTGCATTAATGTATGGTTTCGCATAGGTTTGTCGAGGTAGATGGTGGAACATGATGGCACATCAAAACCAGTCATCTACATAGCACAGATGAATACTATACGGAATGGATCTTTCGCATCCTTGAACTTCTTGTCCAGATCTTCATTTATAATCCTGTCTACGAATTCCGGCAGTGCATAGCGAGTCAACACAAAAAAGTTTCCCCTCTCTTAAATCAAACACAAAAAACACAAAAAACACAAAAAAAAGAAAAGTAATAGTACGCCGAGGATGAGATTCGAACTCATGGGGCGCGTAAGCACCACTGGTTTTCAAGACCAGCGCCGTAGACCGCTTGGCTACCTCGGCATGTAGGACGATGCCTAAATAACGTATTCAGGTATAACCTTTTTGCTTAAAAGTTCAGTCGCAGCATCCACAAGACATGTTACCGAACTTTTCATACACAGGACATGCCTCATACTTCGACGTATTACAATATTTTTCTTTAAGGTCTGTATCAGGTTTGATGTATTTTGGGTCCATTGTACACCATTCACCTTTAAGATATTGACAAGTTCCATCTGTCATAATAACACCTTATTGATACCTTAAACTTAAACATATACTTAAAAGATGCGAAGAGAATTACTCTTCGCTTGATTCGATATCTTCTGATTCTTCAGCTTCCGGTTCAGCCTCGATCATTGGAGCCATTGGATATTTCTCCACGTACAAGACTTCCTCGACTCCAACATTCTCAATGATCTCAGCTGCTATCCTGCCTTTTGACATCAACCATCTCTGGTTATATGTAAGGGATGCAGGTGTAATAATTGTAGCAGTGCTGTCACTGACATCTATATCAAGATCTTGAAGACCTGTATAAAGTGATAAAAGTCCCTGGATCTTTTCAACTTTATCTTCAATCAACTTTTCGATCGTATATTCGTATATCACCGGCTTTCCGGCAAGCGGATGATTCATATCAACACGAACTCTACGCCCGATAACCTTTGTAACAACACCTTTCTGACCATTGATCTCAACTTCAAGACCCTCATATGCCTGGTGTTCCTTAAACTTTGTAATAGAAACCGATTCCACCAACTTTGGATTATGTTCTCCAAATCCTTTCTCGGGCGGAATTTCAATTGAGCCTGAATATCCGACCTCCTTTCCAACAAAATCCTCATCGAGTCCAACAATTGTATGCCCTGCACCAACGATTATGACATCTCCGCCATACATTCCGCGGTCATTAAAAATGTCATTCTTTTTTGCAAGATCTTCGTTGGTAGTATCAAACACTTTTTCGTCTTCAAATCTACCGGTATATGATACTTTAATGAAATCTCCTTTTTCGATTGCCAAATTCATCAACTCTCATTACTGTTATTATTACTATTACTATTTTAATTATTAATTATAAAGATAAGATGCATCACCGCTATACTCCTATGCCCTTAATAACTTTTTGGCACTTTTCAGCGTATATGGGAAATAATCCATCACAATTATTTTCAATCAAAGGAATCTTGCAGGAAGAATCTGGTTTGTAAGCAGATCATCATAGCTCTCTCGCTTTCGTATAACATCCACTTCTCCATCGTTTACAAGCACCTCAGCACATCGCACCCTGCCGTTATACTGGGAACTCATGGAGAATCCATAAGCACCGGCATCAAGAATTGCAATGATATCGCCCTTCTCGATGGTTGGCAATTCGCGGTCATGTCCAAGGATGTCGCCAGTCTCACAGATTGGACCTGCAATGCTGTAAATGTCCTTTGCAGGCGCATCAGCCTTGTTCGCAACAACGATATGCTGGTATGAATCATACATCGCAGGTCGGATCATGAGATTGAATCCCGCATCCACACCTACGAATTTCTTTGCCGCTTCCTTCATCGTATTGACAGTAGTAAGAAGCACAGTTGAATCACCTACAATATAACGCCCGGGTTCAAGTACAAGTTTAGGACTGATACCCTCCGCTTTGCAGCGCTCGTTGAATATCGGAAGGATCAAATTAGCAAGATCCTGTGGGGTCGGCACTTCTACACCTTTAACATAAGGAATACCAAGCCCGGAACCTACATCCACGAATTCAATTTTTGTACCAAGACGGGTCACTTGCTCAACAAGATCCATCATCTTTGTCATTGCTTCAGCAAACGGTGTAATATCAAGGATCTGTGAACCAATATGGCAGTGGATCCCAACAGGATTGACCCCTGGTAGGTCAAGTGCTTCCTTGTATGCACGAACAACCTCAGCGTGCGGCACACCAAACTTGGAAGTCTTAAGACCTGTCGAGATCTTTGGGTGTGTATCAGGCGACACATCAGGATTTACTCTAAATGAGATGTCAACAACTGCACCTTCGTCTTTTGCGATCTTGGAAAGTGTCCTTAGTTCATCAAGTGAATCAAGTGTCACCCTGACACCTGTTTTAACAGCCATCAAAAGTTCGCTGTCGGATTTTGAGTTGCCGTTAAAGAGCACTTTCTCTTTTGGAATACCGGCAAGCAATGCCATATACAGTTCGCCGTCTGAAAACACATCAGCACCGGCACCTTCATCTGCCATTATTCTTAAGATAGTGAAATTTGCATTTGCCTTTGCTGCATAGTATAGATCAGCATCAGGAAATGCATCACTGTAGCGCCTGAAATTTGCACGCAAGCGTTCTTCGTTTGTAACATATAATGGTGAACCGTACTGTTCAATAAGTTCTACTGAATCCACACTGCCAATTGTGAGATGGCTATTCTCAATTTGTAAATGGTTCTTGATCGTGAACATGGTTTGTACCTCTCTGGTATTAAGTTAGTGAAATTTATGTTGATTTTTGATTTATCAATGCATTCAGGGAATATTAGTCTTACCTATGGATGTACGAAACAAACGGTGTAAATGTGATAAATAACAATAATTTTTATATAAGTGTACAATGAAATAACATATAGTAAGAATTATGATTTCCAGAGTACACATTCAATAGATCACTGAAAAAATCATCTACAGTTCTCACCCAGATAAAATTATTTTTTTTGGATCATATGCAGTGGGAGGGCCAATTAAAAATAGTGCCTTTGACTTTTTCATAATAATGAAATCAAATGAAAGACCAGTCAAAATGTTAAATAATACATTTTTTTTCATCAACCTCGCCCTATCACAGAACAACATCGGAATGATTTAATAGTTAACACAAACAATATCACAAAAAATTATTGGTTGGTATAAAAAAGTGGCATATAAAACAAAATTCCCATTATCTTTATTCAAGAGAAATATCAATGAAGAAAAATTGTGCATTTACAAGGCAAAACACACCAAGAACCAAAAATCAATATTGATAAATTGTAGGGATTGTGACAGTGATTCGACACTTAACAATGAGACATGTCGCAGGAACATTTTTTCAATCCTTTTGGCAGAACCCCTTGTTGACAGGATCGTGCTCTCTCATCTTTATGAGAGGGATTATGAGGGCAGTGACCTCAAACTGCTCTATGCGTTTGCGCGATTGCAGGACTACCTTAACTCTTACAGCAGTGTGAAAATCGCCGCAGACGACTGCACACATTCCATGCGGCAGAAGTGTATGGACAAAAGAAAAAAGTTGATCGATTCCATCATCGAAACCGCACGAAAAGATCCGATAAAGGCATATCATACTCTCATAAAGCCGATCGATAAGACAGGACTTCAGCCCACCGATCGATCGGACAGTCCCGAATGTATAAATTGTATTGATAATTTTGTTGCAATTTTGCATGAAATGAGGGATACTGCATCCCAACTAAAACACAAAAACGTTTTTGCAAATTTTGATGTTGACAGTGAAATTGATGATGTGGAATTTAACTATGACAAACATGTCAAATCTCATGTAAGACCTGCATTTTCCACATCACGCATCTATACCGAACCATCAGAGAATACGACATTTCTGGAATGTTATGATGTCAGGCACAACGATGGGCGGAGTCTGGAAGTATCGATATACGCACTCACAGATAGACCCGAAAAATTGTATGTAATAACGCCTCTGGAATACAATCTCAAGCCACTGGAACTAAAACTCATCGAAAGGGTGCGCAAAAAGATGATACGCCACCGCCCTGCCGACCTAAACTTCGCCGACCCCTCAAATTCAAGGGAATACTTCAAGCGCATGGGAAAACAGATGCTCGTAGATGATGCACGGGTGTACAACATTTCACTGACACCTTTCCAGATAAACACATATTCCGACCTGCTGGCAAAATATACCACCGGATTGGGGATACTCGAAGACCTGCTCTCTGACGAGCGGGTGACAGATGTTTACATCAACGCCCCCGCCGACCTCAATCCGGTCTATGTGGTAATGGATGGGGACGAATGCGCCACCAATATATTTCTCTCCCAGGACGACCTCGATTCCATGGTATCAAGGTTTCGTGCCATCAGCGGTCGCCCCTTTGGAGAGGCAACGCCTGTGCTTGAGATGGAACTAAAAGAATACGGGGTGCGGGTGTCTGTTATCGGCGACCCCCTCAGCGCTAATGGGCTGGCGTATGCATTCCGTAAACACTCACGCACCCCGTGGACACTTCCAAGATTGATAAACACAGGCTCAATCTCACCACTGGCTGCGGGTCTTTTAAGTTTCTTAATGGATGGACAATCGTCCGTGCTTGTTGCGGGGGATGTTGGTGCAGGAAAAACATCACTGCTTTGCGCCATGTTACTTGAGATCCCGCAAAAGTACAGGATACTGACGATCGAGGACACGCGCGAGATACCTATCAGTAACCTCCAGCAACTTGGCTGGAAAGTTCAGGGCATGAACTCACAATCCTCGATCATTAAATCAAGTGTAGAGATAGCGCCCGATGTTGCCTTGCGTGCAGCGCTTCGTCTCGGGAATTCATCTCTTGTAATAGGTGAAGTGAGGGGACCTGAAGTTGCAGTGCTGTATGAAGCAATGCAGATAGGAACTGCCGGAAATTCGGTTATCGGCACGATACATGGTGCTTCTACAAAGTCGGTTTATGAACGAATAGTTCACACTCTTGGCGTACCGCCTGCATCTTTTAAAGGTACAGATGCTGTTGTCGTATGCTCCAATACAAGACTGGGCGGAAGCATGACAAAAACGAAAAGGGTGGTTCAGATATCAGAGGTCAATAGTACATGGGATGAAGGCGCAGATTACACTAAAGTATTCTCTGATATCCTATCATTCGATGCATCAATCGATTCACTTGTATCTACAGAGATTTTAGACCGCGGGCAGTCAGAATTGATTGGCAAGGTAGCAAGGAAATGGGGAATCTCGATTGATGCCGCATCACGCAACATACGTATGCGGGCAAAGATAAATGAAAAAATGGCTGCAGCAGGGTGTATTGACCCGGCACTTGTGGAAGCTGATTTTGTGAGCACATCAAACAACATGTTCTGGCTGTTCATGGATGATGAGAAAACGAATTCAAAAGGGCCTGATTACCAGAATGTCTACAATCGATGGAGTGAATGGTTTGACGATTTTTCATCAGGCTACACAACTTCATTTAAATGAGGGGATGAGATAGGTTGGAGAATAATCATAATGGTACCGGGAATTGGTACTTGAGAGCGTGTAAGTTTACATCCCATAATTTTGGATGGCTTGTTGGGGACGTCGATGCATTCGCCAAAAAGTCTGAGCAGGCGGTTAGTCAGGAATACAAGGATGCTTTAAGTTTCACAGGTTTTGATGTTGAACCGTTCGAGACAGCCTTGTTCTCATATGCTGGTGCACTGGGTACACTTGCGGTGGCACTGTTTACAGATGTGCTATTGTTCCAAATAACAACTTTTGAATCCAATGTATTGTTCATGCTTTCTGTTCTCACAGTGTCGATCCCTCTCATTGTGCTTGTGTATTTGAGCGAGTATGTGAAGATACATGCGAAACTGATGAAAGTGCAATCTCTTGGTGACATCCCTGAGGTCTTGAGTTATATCGTAATGGCAATGAAACTAGTTCCTAATATGGAACGTGCGGTATTGTTTGCTGCAAAGAACTCTACTCGCCCGCTGGCAAGGGATCTCAAGAAGATGATGTGGAACCTTCAGATAAGGGTCTACAGCAGTATGGATGATGCTATTGTGGATTTTGCAAGCCTCTGGGGAAGAGATAGTGAATATTTCAAAAGGGCGTTGCATCTTATAAAAAGTTCCACAAGCGAGCCCGATGATGCACAACGCATAATCACACTCAACCGCGCACTTGACATTGTGCTTGATGGTACAAAGGTTTTAATGGACGGATTTGCTGCTAAACTGAAGACTCCGACCTATGTCCTATATTCGATCTTCATTCTTATCCCGCTTGCGCTTGTGGCGCTTCTTCCTGCCGTGACAGTTGTAGGCTTGCGGTTCAACATCCTGACGCTTGTCATTGTGTATGACATTGTACTTCCTTTATTGACATTTGCGTATGCAGAATACATTTTGATGCAGCGCCCGGCAGCGTTCACTCCGCAGCTGATTCCAAATACTCACCCCGGGCTTGTAAATATTAAGATAAAAAGACGGATTGGCATGGTTGTGGCTTTGGTCATCGGGACTTCGATCGCGATTTCCGGCTATGTTATGGTGTGTCTCGGAAATCCTCATAGTATAATTTCCACCGGCACTCTTGAGGGACTTCTGCCTCCAACACTTCTGGTTTTGCTTGGAATGGTTGTTGCAATTGCGATTTACCTGAATGCTGCATACTCTCCATACAAAAAGATTCGTGACAACATCAGAAAGATGGAACATGAGTTTGCAGATGCACTTTTTATACTTGGAAGACGTATTTCTGAAGGCAGGTCGGCAGAAGAAGCGTTTGCACATACTGCAATGACAATGAAAGGTTCGGCCATCGGGGATGCGTTTGGGAAGATCTCGACCAACCTAATCAGTATGCGTGCAACCATTACATCTGCAATATTCGATGAGGATTTTGGTGCATTCAAGGATATCTATTCAGACCGGATTAAAACAACAATGTTGCTTTTTGCAGAGAGTGTTCACAAGAGCCATGAGGCTGCAGGTGTTGCGATCATTAAACTGGCTGACCACTTAAAGGAGTTACAGGAAGTGGAATTGAATATCAAGCGCTCTCTTTACGATATGACATCCACAATGCGCTCAACTGCCGCGATCTTTGCGCCTCTTATCGGTGGTGTGACCATCGCACTTTCCGAAGTTATCCAAAAAATATTGCAGAACGTGGCAGAGGGCATTTCACGCCTTCCTCCAAACATGATCCCGGGACCGGCACAGATCAATCCTGAAAACCTGAGCCAGTCTATCTCGCCTGATCTGTTCATGCTCTCGGTTGGAATATATCTCATGCTGGTTACGGCAATCCTCACGCGCTTTTCGGGGACTATCGAATATGGGGGCGACAAGCCACAGTTAATGTATGATCTTGGGCAGATGCTACCGGTTTCTGTGGTTGTGTTTACGGTATCGACTATTGCTTCGAGGATGATATTCAGGGGATTGATCTAAGGATGATTCTTATATAGTAATTACAATGTTTTATGATATATTGGTGGCGAAGGTGATAAAATTCGGATCAATTTAACATAATTTTTTACAAATCGTATTCATCTTCAAGGTCATCGAAATCAATTTGATACTGTGTTTCCATTAAATTCGCAAGTCCTGCTAAAAAGCGAACACAATGCATATCCTTCAAACCGATATTTTCTGCCCCTATGCTAACTGCTTCATCCTCACTGTATGCAACACATTCTGGTGTGCATTCCCTGTTCATGTAACAACATTTTTTTGAATTTATTTTATCACTTCTTTTCAGATATATCGTCATTGAAGATTCGATCTTATATTTATTAAGTTGATCTTATTGGTCGAATCTTCAGGATAAATGGAGATTTCTATTTTTTTCTATTTTATATTTATTATTGTATGCCAATACCTGCCATTTAATCATATTATGACTTATTTAATCGTGTTTATTTCATTGGCCATAAAACTTTTGGAATCGATGTAGTTATCATTCCATGTAAACAAGCGCCTTATTCGGACACACTTCAACACACTTCATACACAGCGTGCACATTTCATACTCAATCTTGACCATGCCATTATTGTCCTTTTGCAATGCACCTGTCGGGCAGATGTTATCGCATTTCCCACACTTTTTGCACCCAAGCACTACAATGTATCCATCTTCTTCTGTCATGCAAGTTGTTATGTAAGCAAGATATATAACGGTTATGCAAAATAATTGCACAACCGCAAACCAAACAACGCTTATGTACAAACAGACGTATAACTGGACATATGGCTGAAATTATCCAGAACGAAGCAGGTTCGTTTCACAATTATTTATCCGAAGGTTGCAAACTCTGCAAAATCGGTGCAAAAATGGTATTATTTGTAACTGGGATTTGCGGAAGGGATTGTTTTTATTGTCCAATATCAGAAGACCGAAAAAACGATCTGATATTTGCGAATGAGCGTCGTGTGACCTCTGACGAGGATGTAATAGCCGAAGCACACCAGATGGATGCGCTGGGTACCGGTATAACCGGGGGTGAGCCGCTTCTTGAGATTGGGCGCGTGGTGCATTACATACGCCTGCTGAAATCTGAATTTGGAACAGAACATCACATCCATCTATACACATCGATCGCGCCTGATAAGGAAATGTTTATGGCGCTCGCAGATGCGGGATTGGATGAGATACGATTCCATCCGCCCCAGGAGATGTGGAATTGTCTCGAACAAACACCATTTGCAGAATCCATCAAAATCGCGCTCGAACTCGGGATGTCAGCAGGGATTGAGATCCCATCAATTGAAGGGGCTAAAGAAGTTTTGCCGTTACTTGATGCAGTCGGAGGATTCCTGAACCTGAACGAACTCGAATTTTCGGACACCAATGCGGATGAAATGCACTTGCGCGGATTTGAACTTGTGGATGATATGTCCAATGCAGTAGCTGACTCGCGTGCATGTGCACAAAAACTGGCTGTGAGTTCATCAAAGGTGCATTTTTGTTCATCTAGGTACAAGGATGCCGTACAACTCAGAAAGCGCCTGTTGCGCATTGCCAACAAGACCGCGCGCGCTTTTGATGGCATAACTGATGATGGGACAATTGTAGTTGGCGTGATCGAAAGTATAGATAATGATACTGCATTAGGAGTATTGCGTGAGATGGAAGTGCCGGATGATATGTTTGAGATTAAGGGTGGAATTATCGAGATCGCGTGGTGGATACTTGAGGATATCGCACAAGAACTTAAAAACGCAGGTGGTACGTTATCTATCATTGAAAGATATCCATTTGAAGGTGGACTTGTAGTCGAAACAATGTCAATTTGAAAAATAAATACCAAAATATATATGCAAGTCTGATGTAGATTAGTCGTATTTTGGTTTGTAAATTCTTATAAATCCTTGTAAATACTGATAATTTACCATAGGTTTATAAATTAAAAATTACATTTTTAAAAAAGAGGTGTTATTACTGGAAACGGAAACAATCGAAGAGCGAGTAAGGGCAAGACTTATAAAATATCTTGGTCGCGATGATACTGGGATACGTAAAGTAGTCTTGAATATGTTTCTTGATGGTGGTACTTTTACTACTGGCGGTGTATTTGAATATCTCGAAAAAACCGATTTTGAGGTTAGTTACAGGGGTGTTTCTGCAATGGTGGGACTCATGAACACAAGGTTGGGCATTCTTAGTATTAACGTGACAGGAGATCATAATATATATTCACTTAAGGAAGACTACAAAGATGTAGTTCGTTCTGTTCTCGATAATTATTAATTTGTTAACAATTTTATTGTTATTTGATCTCATATCTTATTTAGAATATATTTTATCTACTTCAGAACAAATAACTACTCACTTTTTAATGATTATATGTAGTTTTATGAGGAATGATTCTTTTAAGGTGGTAATATTTCATGTTAAAATTCATATGGCATACATTATACAAGGGATACGAACGCTTACTGACTCAGGAAGTTGTAAGTGGTACGGTTCCACGGCATGTTGCAGTGATCATGGACGGGAATAGAAGATATGCCGGCAGGATGAAAAAAGCCACCAATTTTGGACATTCAAGAGGGGCAGATACTACAGAAAAAGTGATAGATTGGTCATGGGAGGCAGGCATTGAGCACTTGACAATCTATGCATTTTCAACCGAGAATTTTAAACGATCCGAAGAAGAGAACGAAGCTCTTTTTGACCTGATCGGGCTTAAATTCGATGAGATGTGTGAGGATGAACGCACCCACAAACGCAGAATGAAGGTTCGGATAATTGGTGATATATCGAAGGTTCCTGCATCTCTCCAGGAATCTATTGAAAAAGTAGAGCGTGTCACCCGTGATTATGACGGATTCAATCTGAATGTTGCAATAGCATACGGAGGCAGGCAGGATATTATTCAGGCTGTGCAGGAAATTGCAAATAAAGTAGTTAAGGGCAAGTTGGCACTTGATGAGATAACAGAATCCACAATATCAGAGCATCTTTATCCTGCCGGAGGGATTTCAGTGCCTAACGTTGACCTTATCATACGCACCGGTGGAGATACCAGAGTATCAAATTTCCTATCGTGGCAGGCTAATGGCAATGAATGTGCTGCATATTTCTGTGCACCATTCTGGCCTGAATTTCGCAAGATCGATCTGTTGCGCTCGATTAGAGTGTACCAGTCACGCATGACAGCGCATCATCAAAATGATATGCATCGTGCTGCTAATTTTATAAGTGCGATTGGAAAAGTAGAGGTCGATGGTGTTTTGAATAGATCAAAACTTATTTTTAATACACGTTAAATAAATAATTATTAACTGTTAAACTTGTTCAATTAAGGTTACTTTTTTAATTAGATTAAGCAGAGTTAAGGTATAAAATCAAAAAGAAAAGTTAATGAGCCATAAAATTGATTCAATTAATTTGATTTTATATGACTATATTTTTAGATATACAACCAAAACGGTCTTTGCATGAAGTGGGTGGATTGGAAAATTGCCAGAAAATGGGTATTTCGGTATGTGTGACCTATAGTGATATTCTTGATCAGTGCTCAATTTTCATGCCAGACGATTCATGTCTTGAACAATTCCAGAATTCAATGCCGGATGTATATCTGAATGATCATTTTTCATCCGATATGGATGAACTTTTAAGTATACTGGAAAAAGATAATGTGGTTGGTTTCAATATCAAGGCATTTGAATATAATTTACTAAGATCATACATCGGTAACATGTCGCATATTTTCTCTTCAACGATCGATATGGTTGATCATATCTACAATTTATTAGGCTTTAATGTATCTGCTGAAAATATAATCGGGTGTACACTTGGTTTGAGCAAAAGTCAAAAGGAAGAACATGTTTTACATGAATGTAAAGATTGCAATATTGAAAAGATCATTTCTCACTGCAAGAATAATGTGCAACTTACTCATGGGGTATATACTCACGGTGTGGAGAACGGTTTTATCAAATATTTCGATGCAAGATCAAATAAAGTTTTAGATATAGAAGTTGACTGGTAAGCGATTGGTGAACATTCGTTTGTTCAAATATCTCGTTTTAATTTAATTTAATTTAATTTAATTTAATTTTCTTGTTGCAATTAATTATATCAATATAAAGAGCAGTCTTTAAGTCCGAGAAGTTTATCTATAGTGTTATTTATTACATAAAATCATCACACATTTAAAAGTTTCAAATTGCAACAAATCGGGAGATTTTCAATGTACTACTTAAAATGCATCGAATGCGGCAAGAAATATTCAAAAATGGATGTAATCTATACATGTGAATGCAGTGGGCTGCTTGACGTGATCTATGATTATGATTCAATTGAATTTGACATAGACGAGATCAAGAACGTACCTCCATCGGTCTGGAAATACAAAAAACTTCTTCCAATTGAGGGGGAACCAGTATCGATAAGGGAGGGTGGAACTCCGCTCTACAAATGCGATCGTCTTGCAGAGAGTATTGGTATTAAAGAACTTTATGTCAAGCATGAGGGTATGAATCCTACAGGTTCTTTCAAGGATAGAGGAATGACCGTTGGTGTATCCAAAGCCCTTGAACTTGGCATGAAGACTGTTGCGTGCGCATCTACGGGAAACACATCTGCATCGCTGGCAATATATGGTGCAAAGGCAGGCATTCCGGCAGTTGTTTTGTTGCCTGAGGGGAAAGTGGCACTTGGCAAGGTTGCACAAGCATTGATGCATGGCGGAAAGGTATTGAGCATTCGCGGCAATTTCGATGATGCGCTTGTTCTCGTCCGTAAACTGTGTGATGAAGAAAAATTCTATTTATTGAATTCCATAAATCCGTACAGGCTTGAGGGACAGAAGACCATTGGTTTTGAGATAGTAGACCAACTTGGTATCAGGGTTCCTGACAGGGTTGTACTGCCTGTTGGAAATGCTGGAAATGTTACTGCGATATACAAAGGTTTCAAGGAATTCATGAAACTTGGTGTTACTGACAGAGTTCCGAAAATGATAGGTATCCAGACCGAAGGTGCATCTCCGATCGTGAATGCGATCAAGAGTGGAGCGGACAAGATAACACCTGTGAAGAATCCGGAAACGGTTGCTACTGCAATCCGTATTGGTGATCCTGTTAATGCAATCAAGGCATTGATCGCAATCCGTGAATCTAACGGTACGGCAGAAACTGTGACTGATGAGGAACTTCTCCAGGCGCAGAAAGATATTGCACAACTTGAGGGAATAGGTGTTGAACCTGCAAGTGCAACATCTGTTGCAGGACTTAGGAAACTGGTTAATGCAGGTGTAATTGGACGGGATGAAACAATTGTGTGCATCACTACTGGTCATCTGTTAAAGGATCCCGAAACGGCTATCGCGAATTGTGCTGAACTGATCGTTGTGGATGCGACGATCGAGGCGATCAGAGATGCCGTGTTCTCTGACCGAAAAGAGTGTAGATAATTGGTAATTGAATTGATGATTGGTGGAACAATGCAGCAGGATTACGAACCACATGATGTTGAGAAGAAATGGCAGGAATTGTGGAGTGGAGAAAAGGTATTTGAACCTGAAATCGATGGGGATAAATTCTTGGATAAATTCTTTGTTACGATCCCATATCCATATCTAAATGGAAACCTTCATGCAGGACATACACGAACTTTTACGATCGGTGATGTTGTAGCACGATATAAGCGTATGCAGGGTTACAATGTACTTTTCCCTATGGGATTCCATGTCACAGGAACGCCAATTGTCGGTCTTGCTGAACTTATCCAGAATAAGGAACCACAGACAATGGAGGTGTATTCAAAATTCCATGGTATTCCAATGGATGTGTTGAACACACTTGATACTCCTGAAAAGATTGTGGATTATTTTAAGGTCGAAGCCGAAAAAGCAATGCGCTCGATCGGTTATTCTATTGATTGGAGACGAAAGTTCACTACAACTGATGCTCCGTACAAGAAATTCATTGAATGGCAGTTCAATCTTCTCCATGATAAAGGATTGATCAGCAAGGGGTCCCATCCTGTCAAATGGTGTCCTAATGACGATAATCCTGTAGAGGACCATGATATTCTGCATGGTGAGGGTGCGAACATTATTGATTATACATTTATCAAGTTCAGGTTCGATGATGTTGTCCTGCCCTGTGCAACACTTCGACCAGAGACTGTTTTTGGTGTCACGAATCTGTGGGTGAATCCTGATATTGAACATGTGAAGATCAAGGTTGAACTTGATGGAAATGAGGAATTGTGGATCGTAAGCAAGGATGCATACAATAAACTTACATTCACGGACAGGACAGTTGAGTTTGTTGAAACAGTTCCATCAAAGTCACTGATCGGCATCAAGGTCAAAAACCCGTTGACAGGCATGAAAGTTATCACATTACCGGCATCGTTCGTGAAATCAGAGAATGGAAGCGGAATTGTGATGAGTGTGCCTGCACATGCGCCTTTTGATTATCTGGCACTACGTGATCTTTATGATAAGGATCTGAGCGAGTTTGGGATTACTGAAGATTTGCGCAAGATCGAGTTTATCTCACTTATTAAAGCCAAGGAATTTGGGGAATTTCCGGCAATTGAGGCTGTCGAGCAATTCGAGGTCAAGGATCAGGATGATCCACGCGCAGAGGAAGCAACCAAGATGGTGTATCGTCGTGAGTTCCATGGCGGTGTGTTGAAGGATAATACTGGCAAATATGCGGGTGTAGCTGTATCCAAGATCAAGGATATACTTACGCGGGATCTGATCGAGCAAGGGATCGGTGAGGTATTTTATGAGTTCAGCGAACCTGTTGTGTGCCGATGCGGTACTAAATGTGTTGTCAATATGGTTAAAGGGCAGTGGTTCTTGAATTATTCTGATCCAGATTGGAAGGATAAGGTTTACCGCTGTATTGAAAATATGGAAATTTTGCCTGCGGATCTTCGGGTCGAGTTCAACAATAAGGTTGACTGGCTAAAGGACAAGGCATGTGCCCGAAAGAAAGGACTTGGTACGAAACTGCCGTGTGATCCGAATTGGCTGATCGAGTCTTTGGGCGATTCTACTATTTATATGGCATATTACACTATTGCGAAATTCGTTGACAGTGGTATTACAACAGAGAAACTGACCCCGCAATTATTTGATTATGTGTTGCTTGGAAAGGGCAGTGTTGAAGATGTAGCACGTGATATTGGTGTTGATGCTGATTTACTTGACCAGATGAGGCTTGAATTTGAGTATTGGTACCCTGTTGACCTGCGGTCATCGGGTAAGGATCTGATCCCAAATCATCTGTTGTTCTTCCTGTTCCATCATGTTGCGATATTTGATGAGGACAAATGGCCAAAAGCCATTGCAATTAATGGTTTTGTGTCGCTTGAAGGACAGAAGATGAGCAAGTCCAAAGGTCCTCTTCTGACACTTAGTGATGCTATAAGGGATTACGGTGCAGACATTTCCAGGATGTACATCCTTTCAAGTGCTGAACAGACCCAGGACGCAGACTGGAAGAACAGCGGTATTGAGACTGCAAGAAAGCAGGTTGACAGGTTCTATTCGTTTGCAAAGGATGTGGTGGATTCAGGTTTGACTTCCGGCATGGCTGGTGAACTTAAACTGATCGACCGCTGGTTATTGAGTAAACTCCAGAATCGAATAAGTGAGACGAATGATGCTCTTGATCTGATATTGACGCGCCATGCGCTTCAAAATTCATTTTTCCTACTGTTCAATGACCTGAAATGGTACCAGCGCCGTGGTGGTAGTGCACTGCTCTATGATGTGCTGGACACATGGGTGCGCCTGCTTTCCCCATTCACTCCGCATTTATGTGAAGAGATATGGGGAGCGATGGGGCACGATGAAGGTGATCTTGTATCATTTGCTTCGTATCCCAAATATAATGAGGATCTTGTGGACAATGTCGCAGAACTTGCAGAGGAATTGGTCAGCAATACGCTTTCTGATATCGAGGAGATCGTGAAGGTTACAAAGATGTCACCGAAAGAAGTGATATTGTATACATCTCCCACGTGGAAGACTGATGCATTAAAACTTGCAGCAGGTATGCAAAAGGACGGTGACCTGAACGTTGGTACACTTATCAAGACACTGATGGCGAATCCTGATATGAGGCGGTATGGTAAAGAGATACCCAAGTTCGTGCAGAAACTTGTTCCTGATGTTACAACAATGAATTCTGATACTCTGGAATTGCTTTGTGGTTTTGATATGAATGAGAAAGCAATACTTGAGGAATCGATATCTTTCCTTGAAACTGAGATAGGATGTATGGTCAAAGTGTACAGTGCGGATGCACCGGAATTTGACCCGCAAAATAAGGCAAGATTTGCGGTTCCAATGAGACCTGCGATCTATCTTGAGAATTAGGCGGGATCATTTGGTTTTTAGTATAAACCCTTTGGCATCGGCTTTAAAATATTATGGTCATGACAATAATTGTGTGTACAATAATATTTTATTGTCATTTTCAGGTTATCTTATCAAAATCATCCAGTTCAAACAACAAAAACCCGTTCTGATTTGCAAACTTTTCTGCCGCATGTGTGAAACCGAATTTTGATATTACGGCAAAATGTTCTTTTCTTTCTCTGTTATACCAATCAACGAACACGGATTTTTTGTGCAGATCTTCTAGAACACTAACATCTATCTTTTTATTCTTCCATTTGCATTCACAAAATAAGATGTCTTTTGTCTTTTCGTTTAAGGCAACAATATCGATCTCATAGACATTTTTCCCTTTCTCTCCTTTAAATTTCCCCCACTGTCTTCCAATCTTTTCAAAAACAAAAGGAAGTTTGTTTGATCTGTTAAGTTCGATCAAAAATTGTTGCGAAATATCTTCAAATGGCTGACTTACAAATGTATTAAGTTCTGCATCGATCTTTTCTATGATGCGGGCGATATTGCCGATTTCAAGTTCTGAATAGTTTGGGTATATGTATTTGAACCAGAATCGGAAGAAAGGATCTCTCATCAGGTATATGCTTTTTTTGCCTTTTTTATTTTGTGTAACAGGCGTTTCCTTTTTCAGGATGTCCATATCATTGATCAAAACATTCAGATAATAATCGATCGATGTTGTTTTTAAGTCAGAACAAGATGCTATCTCAGACGATCTGGACACACCTTGTGAGATGTGTTTTAAAATATTGAAGTAACTATGGCTATCCGACATTTCCGTTTTGATCAAGATTTCCGGCTCGCTATAAAGAACACTTGTTTTGGACAGCATTCGTTGTATATTTGCCATGATATCTTCGTTTTCAACGTCTTCGAGATATTTCGGAGTTCCTCCGTAGATCGCATAAATTTCAACAAGTTTGTCTATGGAATAGTCGGGGAACCAATCCTTCAATGCAAAAAAGTTGAACGGCTGGAATAAAAGTTGTCCGCTCCTTCTCCCGTACAGGGGTGATGCATGATCGAATATCTTATGCATTATGCCAATTGATGAACCTGATACTACAAGGAACATCTTTGAATCTTTTCCATATTTATCTATGAACTCCTGCAATATTGAAAAAACGCCTTTATTGATGTCAAAGAACCTCTGGAATTCATCAAAAACAACTACTATCCGATTATCCTGTGAATGTAAAAAAAGATTTTCAAAAATTTCGTTCCACGAAGGTGTCCCTATGAAACTAAGTCCGAAATTTTCATGGAATTTCCTTGAAAGTTCAAGTCTGACATCCATATCATTAAGTTCGGGCACAAGGAAATAATTGTAATTTGATTTATCTTTTATGAATTCCTGAATAAATCTGGTCTTTCCAAGTCTTCGCCTTCTGTTGGAATGGCAATTAAGGCCTTGCGGGCGTAGCAGGCACTCAACTCCGTTGGAGGTGAGAGTCCTCTGCGGTTAATAAAAATCAGATAGTTATCTACAATTCAATAAAGATCCGGGCGCCTGTCACACACTTATATCGATCGAACTGTGAAACTTTGGCATCTACTGCAAAGAAGAAAAATACTTCTGTTTTGGGCTTGTCAATTTATCGGGGATAGTTGGATGCAACAAATCCTGTTCAAGGAGTGGGTTTAATATTTTTGAACGGAAGTATTCTCTATGTGTCAATTCAAGGAAATCCATAATTTCACTTGCAGTTCTTTCAGTTTTACAAAATTCTATAATTTTCACTGTTCGTTCATCTTGCGCGGTAGCTTGCGCGGTAGCTTGCGCGGTAGCTTGCGCGGTAGCTTGCGCGGTATCATGTGGTGTAAGAGGAATAATCATTTTGAAAATATTTTCCTCTATCAATTGGGGTTCATTGTCGGAATATATTCGGACATATTTCACAAGATTTCTTGTACCTGATCCAAGTTCATCGGCAAGACCAATTTCTTTGAAAAATCGGGCGATCACCGGATTTTTTGGGAAAGGGGAAAAGTTGTTGGGATCAATTATACCGTTGCCATGTGGTTTATTGCTATTTTCAGTATAAACGCGAGTTGGTTGGATGATCAGTTTTGCCGGAAATGCATTCATATATTCTCTATGAATGAGAATATTGGAAGTTACTTCACGAAAGATCTTATCTCGCACACTAATGCGTTTATCGTTTTCTAGATAAAATGGATCAGGAAGATGTTTTTGTGTGAATGCCATAATTCTATCATAACTTTCTATCAGATTTGTCCTTATGTCGTCCCGATCATCATATCTATCCAAATTTTTGATCCTTAAAATGGCATCTGTACGAAAATGAGGCAATACAGATAACAAAACATCATCTTTACCGAGCAATAGAACTGCTGCGAGGGTAAATCCCTCTTTACCAGTTTGATAATCTTTCAAATAGAGCTGAGCACTTTTCAATAGATCAAAATCATCTAAATCTTTCCAGGGATGGTTTCCTCTTTGATTAACTGCTAACTGTCTGACCCTTTTAATCAGATCTCTACGCAAATCTTCGATCTTAATATAAGGATATACTTTGTTTTCTGAGTAAACAGTTTGCTTTTTTAGATATAGTGCGGATACAAGGGTGTTGTTATCCGTGATATTGAAATCTCCGTCCTCGTTTCGGTCGTATATTTTTCCATTACAGCGGTGAACCTGGGAACTTTCAGGAATGTAAATGTACAGAATTGTTTTACCCTCTATAACGACCTCATCTATTGAAAGATAAAACGATGGACTAATCTTTTGTGGATTATTGATGGCTGTTGTAAAATCACTTTTGATTTGGGAGATGAACTCAGGCGCGATGCCGGTTATTATGCCATCATCTCTAACGCCAAGTAGAAGCTCGCCGCCAGAATTGTTTAAGAATGCACATACTGTTTCGTACACATCTTTATTGAGGGCATTTTCACATTGCTTGAATTCAATTTGTGTTCCTTCGCCATGATTGATAGTAGCTTTTATTTTTTCATCCAGCATGTCACAGTTCTCCCTCAAACGTTTTCGAAACATATATTTTCAATAATGATATCGTGTAACGCAGAGTTATTTAGAATAATTCTCAATCACTTTCTTTAATGTGTGAGTTAAACGGTATAATTCATGTATTTGTGGTTAGATTTGTGTTACAATTCTTGATATTATACCAGGGTTTACATCTGCAATATATTTTTTGGATTGGTATAGATAAACATTTTATCTCAATCGTTATACCTCGCAGATCTGCTGCGATTGGGTGTGCCGTCGCAACGTTTGACTCAAAAGTTATTGATCACACACATTCAATTCAATAAAGATCCGGGCGCCTGTCATCAAATATCGGAATGGCTTTTCGAATATTATCCTTCTCGCGCATATCAATATCATACATGATGATGCATTCTTCATAATCCGCCTGTGCTTTTACTTCACCCCATGCATCGATCATCATTGAACCGCCAAAGAATGTTGAGTATGGGTCTTCTCCTGCGCGATTGCAGGCGATGTGCGGAATCTGGTTCTCGATCGCGCGTGCAATGGCAAGTGTTTTCCAGTGATATTCCCGTGGGTTTGGGAACTCGGCAATTGTTACGAGTATGTCTGCGCCATCAAGTGCGAGTTTTCTTGCAACTTCCGGAAACCTCAGTTCATAGCATATCTCAAGCCCGATTGTGAGATCGTTCTTTTCCAGTCGGATTGGCATGATCGTATCTCCGCTACAAAAATACGATTTTTCCTGCTCGAATGGGTGGATTTTTCTATACGTTCCGGCAAGTTTGCCGGATTCGATGCAAAAACCAAGATTATAGTATGTCCGATCATGCGGCATTATCATAATTCCATCCTCTGCGGCTTCGACTATCGAGCCAATAAGAATGCAATCGTGCTTTTTTGAGAACTCGCATAATGTCTCTATCGTTGGATATGGCGTGCACTCTGCGTTCTCTTCAATGTTGTCATAACAGAATCCGGTTGAGAAAACTTCAGGTAGCACGATGAGTTTTGCACCTTCTGATATGGCATCCTCTGCCATTGAAAGTGCATGGTCGATGTTGATCTGCTTTTTGCAGTGGCGGATGTTCATCTGGATACAGGCGGCTTTCATGTCATATCCTTTTGTGTTGCAGTTATATTATCTTTGTTTAACGTGCTCAACCTTATACACCCGGTCGTTCTCCCGAACAACCCCATCCACTCCCAGCCCCACTTCCTGTCCCCGCCCGGCTTCTTTTGCAGTCTCTCCATCTAAGATCAGAGAACTAACTTCCTGTTCAAGATATGTGGTGTATCCTTCGATAACGATATTATCTCCAACAGCCAACCCCTGTTCAAGTAATTTCACAGCCGCAGCATTCTGCTTTGAGAAATAATTGGTCACAATGCCGACAGCCTGCCGTTTCACAGGTGAGACATTCATATTATACTTGTATGCCAATCCTTCAGGTCCTGGTACGCCAAAATAAAAACCCGTGGAAAATCCGCGATTGTATTCCAGTGCCATTTGTTCTTTCAATTCCCTTGCGCGTTCAAATGTGTATGAACCGTGCAGACAACCATCCAGTGCTTCGCGGTAACATCTGGAAACAGTAGCCGTGTAGCCGGGATTTCGTAGCCTACCTTCAATCTTAAAAGCATCTACACCTGCATCGATAAGTTGTGGCATATGTTCTATCATGCAGAGGTCTCTTGCACTGAGCAGGTATTTACCTTCCAGATCTACCTCTTTTCCATCATCCGCGTGCAGTGTCCATTCCCATCTGCACGGCTGGGAACATTCCCCGCAGTTGCCGGATTTTCCGAGCAGATATGCCGAAAGGTAGCATCTTCCTGATATTGCCTGACACATTGCACCGTGCACGAACACTTCAAGTTCCATGTCGGTATCCTGCCTGATATCTTTTATCTGCTCAAGTGACAACTCTCGTGACAGCACCACACGGCTGGCTCCAACTGACTTATAGAAATTTGCAGTATCAGCATTGGACACATTTGCCTGTGTAGAGATATGTACTTTTAAACCACTATCAACAGCTCTTGTAATAACGGCAGGATCCCATGCGATGATCGCGTCTACGCCTGCGCTTGATGCTGCCTCTATGACCTTTTTAACAGATGGTATGTCGTCTGGATAGATCACACTATTTACAGCAAGATTGGCACGCAATCCATAGCCATGCACCTGTTCTACAAATGTATCGAGATTTTCCAGCGTGATGTCATTCGCCCTTGCCCTCAGACTTAACCTGTCGAGTGAAAAATAGACTGAATCCGTATTATCTTTGCACACTGTAAGGGCGGCAGGATTTTTCACTCCCATTATAAGTTCAGGTATTTTGATGGATTTATCAGTGTTTTTATTCATGTGGATTCATGGGAATTATTGGTTAAATCAGTTATGTACTGTTCAATAACAATATGTCATTTTTTGTATTTGTATAGATGTGGTAAGATAAGGGCGTAAATTAGATTGTTCTATCAAAATAAAACGTATTTGTATAGATGTGGGGGATATCTGCGTAAACTAGAGTGTTTTACCTTAAACCAAAACCAATACAACCGCCGCAGGCAGAATGTTTCCAAACCACTAATGATATGCAATTATTCACATTGGTCGGATTAATAATATAATACATAATTTTGAATTAAAATCGATCGATTCCGCGAAAATGGCGCACAATATTTATTATACAAATTATTTTGCCCATTAAATGCGAAAAGAGATTAATTTCATTGATGATAATGAGACGTGCCGCCTGCGGCGGTTCGACTTGGCGTCAAAAACTGCTAAACAAAGACAATAAAACCAATACAACCGCAGCAAGCGGTATATTTCCAGAAAATTGACGCAAAAGATATGAGCATTTTCGCAGCAAATCTGATTTGTGAAAATATGCATAAATAATTGATTAGATCGATAGAAATATTGTATTTGTATAGCTGTTTTAAAATGACTTCGTAAATGAAATTATTCGATTTAAAACCAAAAACAGTGCGACCGCCCACAAACAGCACGTTCAATTCGTGCCAATTTGAATAAACAAAATAGTAAACAAAACATTTATTAAAACTTGTAGAATGTGCAGATAGCGATTGAAAATTCAATGTGTATGAAGGGCAATGCGTGCTATGCGCGTGAGGAAAAGCGTTTTTATTATGAACATATTAAACACTCTGTACCACAACGCTACACCATCTAAACAAGTACAAAATATTTATTCATTATGTGCGAAATATGCCGCCTGCGGCGGACCGAATCAGCATCAAAAATATCTTAACAAATACTATTCTTTAAATATCCTCACAATAACCACCAACCCGATGACATTTATCAACACAATCAAGACTCCACCGATAAGGTGTCGCATATTCTGGAAAACCTCCCCATTCCCCGAAGTCACAGCCTGTGCCGTAAACTCGATTATAATATCTGAATCTGCAAGCACTTCCTGTTCCATAATACCATTTTGTGCACCAAGTGCACTCCCAGCACGCACGGTATAGTTAACTCCAGATTCAAGACCAACAAACAGATATTCATCATCATCAGATGCGGATGCGATAGTAACTCCATCGCGCACCAGTTCAACACTACTTGAAGCCGGTGCATCGACATTGATGTTCACATAATCTTTCAGTCCAATGTCACTGCCGTCCGTGAATCGCAATCCGTTCGGGATGTTCAATATGCTAAGGATCGTTGGGGCAATATCCTCCTGCCCGAATTTGCCACTAATAACCTCAGCCTCAATTTTAAGATTGGGCGTATGTACAATGAACGGTATCATCTGTGCTTCAGAAGTGACTGCATATTTTTTAGCCTGGTGTCCTCCACTAACATCATCTGCTGCAAATGCCATTCCGTGATCTGCCGTAAATATGAATGCAAGGTTGTTTTCAATACACAGTTCATAGAGCGGCAGGATCGCAGCATCGATACCTTCTATATTTTCAATGTACCCGCCGTTTCTTCGGTAGTGTCCGGAACTGTCAATTGCACCTGCATTTATAGTTAGAATATACTTTTGTTCTGGTGCACTTTCACTCATCGATTTTATGATATCGCTTCCAGTATCAATCGCCCACCTGTTGTACGCATCATATCGTTCCCCAGAACTTTCAGGATACCTATTGACATAATCATATGCTCCTACTGCGCGCATTTCCATTGCTTCAACGACATTCCGTGGCACATTGCCACCTGAATGCTCGGATGTAGATATCTTGATAGTGGGATTGTTGATGGAATTTGTTTCATCATACACAACAATGTCCTGCTCAGCGCGCATATTGTAAAAATCACCTTTTTGAAGCACTGCAAGGGCAAGATATCCATTGTCATGTGCTATGTCGTAGATGTTGGCACCGGAGTAGCCCACCATCTCACCGTCTGCACCGGAATTCCCTGTGACCAAAACAGAGTGTCCTGCTTCAGTATAGGTTTGGGGTGCGCGGATGTCCACAACACGCACACTGTTTTGTGCGATCTGCGAAATGTTGTACACGACTGCTTTACTGAGTGCAGTTTTGTCAATTGCATGAGGGATAAGTTCTGGGTATATGTATGGAGAACCGAGTCCATCTATTATCAGGATAACTGCACCATCCGGTGTATTCACAGGATTTACTTCTACAATGGTCGATGCTATGGCGGTTGTAGGGAAAAATGAAATTAGTAGAAATGCTGCTAATATCAATAATGGAATAATTGTTGAGGTTGGATGTGAAATCTTTTGGTTCATTGAAAGTGAAATAACACACTCTATATAATAAATATGCTATATGTATTGTAATGCCATCAAGGTTACACTTATTTTATATGCAGTCGTTAATAGTATTAAATAGAGGATACTAAATAGGATATTTATATGAAAATAGACGCACGCTGTCCGCATTGCCTTCTTTCAAGAGTACATTATGAAGCAGGATTATCGACTGATGATGAACAACTAATACACAAGACCGTAATGGCAGGTGTTGATGTACTAAAAAATACTTACAAACCCGGCATTCCGGCTGGATTAGTTTCCACGGCAATACATCGCAAGGCGTATGCGGTTCTAAATGATCCGGACCCATATCTTGAACTGAAACAACTCAGCAACAAGGTTGCAAATGAAGTGCTTCCTATTGCGAAGAACCGGATATATGAAGGTGAACCGGAAGATGGGGAAATATTCAGGCGTGCTGTGCTCGCATCTGTGATAGGTAATTATTTTGATTTCGGGGTTATGGGATTTGACGTTGCACCTGATGTTTTCGATGAGACGTTCACAGAACTGTTCAAGCGCGGGTTGGATGTGGATGATACTTCAAAAATGCTTGGTATGCTTGATAACGTGGTATATGTTGCCGATAATTGCGGCGAGATATTGCTGGATACACTGGTATTCGAGATCATCAAGAAAATGGGTGGAAATATCACACTGGTAGTTCGCGGTGCTCCAATACTCACAGATGTAACAATTGATGATGTGCATGAGTTTGGAATTGATAAAAAAGTTGATCGTGTACTTACAACTGGTTCGGATGCGATTGGTGTATGTTTTGATGATGCACCGGCAGAACTTATGGACGCGTTCGATAATGCATCACTCATAATCAGTAAGGGAATGGCAAATTATGAAACACTTTCAGAACGAAATTTTGGTCCGATCGCTTATCTGCTTCGCACAAAGTGCGAAAGTGTGGCGGAAGACATGGGGCTTAAAGTGGGTTATTCGGTTGCAAGGTTAGTGAATTGTGACTGATGGATAGAAAATGTTCAATGGCTAATGTATAATGGTTGATGTGAAATGGTTGTTGTTTAACGCTTAACGACTAAATTATGGAGATGTGGAAAATGTGTGAACTAAATGCTGTACTTGTTCGCGGTGGCGAACGGGAATTGATTATGGAATCAGTGACCCGAATTGTTGTTGATGGTGATTCTGTCGAACTGACAGGAATATTCGGGGATAACAAAATTGTATCGGGTTTGATAAAGGAAGTCGATTTCACTAAAGGGGAAACTCTAATTATTGGAAAGTGAATATAACGTAGGAGGGGTACGTATTGGCTTTGAAACATAGGAATTATGTGGAGCCGATGCGATATCGACACTTATTTATTAATAACTGACAGTAAATACAACATTAGTTTAATTAATTCCAGTTGACCACACAGTTGGTTATAGGTTATGGATCGTTGTAGGTTGTTATGAATTAATATGTTACAGTTTATATTTGTGGTAAATGAGTATAGGGAGAACTTTAAATGGTAAAAGTGAAAGTTGCAGTAAATGGATACGGTACTATAGGTAAGAGGGTTGCAGATGCTGTTCGTCTGCAGGATGACATGGAAGTTGTAGGCATTGCAAAGACAAGACCCAATTTCGAGGCTTCGATGGCTCACGATAAAGGGTATGATATCTATACTCTTCCAGAGAGTATCAATGATTTCAAAAAAGCCGGCATAGAAGCGGCTGGAACTGTTGACGACATGATCGGCAGTGCTGATGTTGTTGTTGATTGTACACCCGGCGGCATTGGTGAGAAGAACAAATCCCTCTATGAAAAGGCAGGTGTCAAAGCAATATGGCAGGGCGGCGAAGACCATGAACTTGCAGAATGCTCTTTCAATGCTGATGCAAATTACAGTGAAGCCATTGGAAAAGACTTTGTCAGGGTTGTCTCATGCAACACAACCGCTCTTTGCAGAGTGATATCACCTCTTGACAAGGAATTTGGCATCAAGAAAGTGCGGGCTACACTCCTTCGGAGGGCAGCCGACCCGGGGGATATCAAACACGGCCCCATCAATGCGATCATTCCAAATCCAATAACACTTCCATCACACCACGGTCCTGATGTGAAGACGATCATGCCGCACATTGATATTGCGACAATGGCTGTCAAACTTCCAACCACTTTGATGCACATGCACACGCTTAACATGGAATTCAGAAACGAGTGCACAGCAAAGGATGTACAGGCCGTTCTTGCAAAGCAGTCACGAGTCAGATTTGTCGGGCAGGGAATCACATCGACTGCCGAGATAATGGAACTTGCAAGGGATCTTGACCGCCCAAGAAGTGATATGTGGGAGACTTGTGTATGGGATGAATCCATAACCATGTATGAAGGAGAATTGTACTTCTTCCAGGCTGTCCATCAGGAATCCGATGTGATACCTGAGAATGTGGATGCCATTCGTGCTATGATGGAGATCGAATCAGATGGTGCAAAGTCGATAGCGAAAACAAACAAGGCAATGGGCATCTGATATGCCCATTTTATCCATTATCACCAATTCATGATTCAATCGAATAAGGATTATTTGAAATTGTGTGATCTTGCATCGCAGGCTGCAGCCGATGCAATTGAAGATATGGTGGGTAGCAGCGACGCTTACACCACGGTTTATATGGGTGCGGACGGCACTCCTACAAAGAAGATCGATGCGGCTGCAGAGGATGCAATATTTACGATTTTGAAGGATGACGGCAGGTCGATGCGGCTACTCAGCGAAGAGGCAGGAGATATAATGATCGGGGAAGGGGATAAACCTGATTTCTCAATTATACTTGATCCCCTGGATGGGACGTATAATGCGGCTTTTGGCATTCCATTTTACTGTGTATCTATTGCGATAGCAAAACCTGATCTTTCGGGGACTACATTTGGATATGTCCAAAATCTTGCAAATGGGGATACATATCATGCAGGAGTCAGTAAGGGTTCATACTTGAACGGCAAGTCGATAAGTCCATCCGGTAATTCGGATATTCATGAGTTTTGTATTAGTGTATATGGTTATCGTCCTCATGTTGAACGAACATCTATGTTATGCAAAGGGGTTAGAAGGATAAGGGTACTTGGCAGTGTGGCGCTGGAACTGTGTTATGTCGCATCTGGCAGGATGGATGCATTTGTTGACGTTCGCAGGGCTTTGAGATTGACTGATGTTGCGGCAGGGATTTTTATCCTTGAAAAGGCAGGAGGAATGGTTTCCAATGAACTTGGTGACCCACTTAAACTGCCAAATGGTCTTATGAATCGTGTGGATATGGTTGCATCAAATGGACATGCCCACATTGATATTTTAAAATTGAATTCCAGGGGGTAATTTAATGACAAATATAGTGAAAGTGAAAAAGATAGGTGTTGTGTCAAGATGTGACCACGTGGATGCTCTTGAGATGGTTAAGACGATTTTGAAAAGGTTTGGATCCAAAGTTGATATTGCAATTGCACCAATGACAGCGCAAGCGTTGGGTATCGAAGGTGACAGTGTGTTGCCTGTGAATAAGATGCGAGAGAATGGTGTTGAACTTCTGATATCTGTTGGAGGTGATGGAACGGTGCTTCGTAACATCTCAAAGATGGATGATCCGATTCCTATTCTTGCTATTAACATGGGTACACTTGGTTTCCTGGTGGATGTAAATCCTGAAGATGCGATCAAAACGATCGAAAATGTATTAAGTGGTTTCAAGTATGGTGAGCGGGCAAGATTGGCAGTTTCATTGAATGGTGAGGCGCTTCAATCTGCTGTTAATGAAGTGGTTATAATCACGGCTAAACCTGCAAAGATACTCACGTACAAGATCAGTGTGGATGAGTGTGAACTTGGTGAACTACGCGCGGATGGTGTGGTTTTTGCAACCCCTACTGGTTCGACTGCCTATGCTATGAGTGCAGGCGGACCCATCATAGACCCGCGCGTGGATGCTGCATTGATCGTGCCTCTTGCGCCATTTAAGTTATCATCGCGACCCTGGGTCGTTCCTTTGAACAGTACCATTAAGGTTGAGTTGACAAATCCTGAAAAAGAAGCGGTCATTGTCATTGACGGACAGCACACTTATACTATCGTTGAACATGATATTATTAAGTTAACAAAGGCGGAACATCCCGCACGTTTTGTCAGGACAACGATCAGCGGATTCTATAAAAAGGTTCAAAGTAAACTGGCGTAGTTGAAAATGGAATTGGAAGATATCTTACTAAAATTGAAAAACGGGCAGATGGATATTGATTCTGCAACAATGCAGATCAAGTCCATGGGTTTTACGTCTGTTTTTGAGATCGCGAAGATCGATACGCACCGCATGCATCGAACTGGTGTTTTGGAAGCGGTGCTTGCTGAGGGCAAGCGCCCTGAAGATCTGGTGGACATTGCAAAAATACAGGTAAAACATGCCGGAAGAGCACTACTCACGCGCGTGTCCGATGAGCAGATAGAAGCAGTGCGGGATGCATTCGATCCTGATAATATTGAATGGAATGGCCGTGCCCGTGCGGCTATTGTCCATAATGGAACACTTTGTCCGAGTTCTGGCGGAGTGGTTGGTATCCTGTCGGCAGGTACGGCTGATATTGGTGTTGCTGAAGAGGCGCGTGTGGTGGCGCAGGAGATGGGATGCGAGGTTGTGGCAATATACGATGTTGGTGTTGCTGGGATCCACAGGTTGATGCCACAAATATCAAAACTCAAAGAACGCGGTGTTGGTGCTGTTGTGGTCGCAGCAGGACGCGAGGGGACGCTTCCGACTATTGTTGCCGGACTTATCGATGCGCCTGTGATCGGTGTTCCTGTATCAACTGGATATGGCCTGGGTGGTGGCGGTGAGGCTGCGCTATTATCGATGTTGCAATCCTGTTCTGTTATTAGTGTTGTTAATATCGATGCGGGATTTGTTGCCGGAGCGTTTGCGGCGCGGGTTGCAAATATGGTTGCAGGGGCACACAAGATTGATGTTGAGATGTGTACATTATCGGACGAGATTGAAAATAGTGATGAAGAAGATGATGGAAGCCTCTAGATCTGAGTTTTTGAGTAGTGACTGCAAAATGGTTTTACTGTTTTATTGTTTTGAGCATCTCATTGTTTTGAGCATCTCATTGTTTTGAGCATCTCATTGTTTTGAGGTTGTAAATTGATTATAATTTGTGGAACTGCTTACTGTTTTAATGATCTGAAAAAGGCTGGCACGGAAGAATAGCATTCAACAATTATATATAGACCTTTATGGTTATGCTCGACTAATGAACTGACAGGAATCGATAAAATGTCAAATACAATATCTAATCTGCCAGAATACTCAAAAAATACTTTAATGGATTATTTAGATCTAAAGCCGCTTGACATCGAGATATGTGATGTGACATTACGTGATGGAGAGCAGACACCGGGTGTTGCATTTAGCAAAAAGGAAAAGATCGCACTTGCCCGTGAATTGGATTTTATTGGTGTTGAAATTATAGAAGCAGGATTTCCAGTGGTATCTCTTGTCGAAAAGGATACTGTAAAAAAAATAGCCAATATGGGACTTGATTCAAAGATATGCTGTCTTGCACGATCGGTAATTGGGGATGTAGATGCCGCCATTGATTGTGATGTTGATTTTGTAAGTATCTTTATCGCGATGTCGGACTTGCACTTGCAATACAAGTATCATAAAAGTTGCGAGGAGATGACTAAATGTGCAATGGAAACCATTGAGCATGCAAAAGACCATGGTCTCGGTGTACGATTTGCGGCAGAGGATGCAACACGAACCAGCATTGATACGCTCAAAAAAGCATTTCTCATGGCAGAAGAATACAAAGTGGATTATGTAAGTATTGCAGACACGGTCGGTATTCTTAATCCAAGCAGCACATCATACCTTGTGGGCGAGATCAAAAAGACTGTTCATACTCCGATATGCATACACTGTCATGATGATCTTGGGATGGCAACGGCAAACACTCTTGCGGCTGCTGAGGCCGGCGCAAAACAACTTCATACTACAGTCAATGGCATCGGTGAGAGGGCTGGAAACGCTGCACTCGAAGAAGTGCTGGTTGCACTCCGCGTACAGTATGGAATTGATAGATATGATGTTTCAAAACTGACTGACCTGTCTAATATGGTCGTGAAATATTCAAAAGTCCTACCTGCAGTAAATAAGGCAGTTGTAGGCAGAAATGCTTTCAGGCATGAATCCGGCATACATGTTGCTGCGATACTTGAAGAACCCCAGACATACGAGCTTTACAGTCCGGAGATGGTTGGAGGTAAGCGAAACCTTGTTGTAGGCAAACACACCGGTACCAAGGCGCTTCAGGGTATTGTCAGGGACATGGGTTACATTTTGGAAAGGGATGAATTGTGCGATCTTATTGACAAGGTCAAAGTTTGCACAGAGGCAAAGCGCGGAATATCAAGAAATCGTCTTGAAGTGATGATTCGTGAAGTAAAGATGCATGATATTTGATCATGCATTACATTTTAGCGATTGATTTTTTCAATCTAAAATAATACTTATTTTATTATCGCAAACTGAAATGAGCATCCTCGCCATAACTGAGAGTATGTTCTTTCCCCTGCATAAGGTCAACACCATCAACTTCCACGACAACACTTTCAATATTCAGCACCAACTGGTAATAATTGAATTTCATTTTTAATACATCGTATTGGTACAGATGTCTTCCCAGAATTTTGGCCGTAAGGCTGACCTTTTCACCATTTTTGCCAATTCCTGTCACATGTATCTTGTCGGTCGAGAGAGTGAATTTCATTTTGGTTGACTTGCCATTGCCGGAATATTCAAAAATCATGTCCTGAAAATGATATCGCTTTTTAGTGACCATGTCATCGAAAATGAATTCCAGCGGTGTACCGTAGTTAAATATTTTTGATGGAAAATAACGGAACCACATGCGTGACCTGTCATTGAAATTCAACATCACTATCTTCCATGGTATTGTTGAGCCAAAACCAAGTGCTCTTTCGAGCCAGAAACTTCCATAAAAATCCCTGTCAAATAGCATGCCTTTGCAGGTGCCAAACAGGTCACTCATCTTACTGGCAATAAAATACTGGAACCCACGGCTTTTGCGGGCGTAAGCATCGAAATCCTCGCTGAATGCCATCAATGAAGGATATTTCACAATAGGGTTTTGTACATATCCATCTTTGAACTCTGTGGATGTTGAACTGAATTTGGTGACAACATTGTTCTTGTCCATTATTTCCATGTCATAATAAGGGAATGACTTTTTAATTGATATCTGATATCCCGAATCGGTCTTGCAATTGAAGTCCCCATCTTTTACAGTGCAGGTGCAGAGTTCATGTATAAGGTCTGATACTTCCCCGTCCCTGTATTGCCATACTCCACAGTAACAGGAAAAAGTATCATCATCGATGTGTTCATCCGAAAAACGATTGCCATTTAGCGTATAATCAATCGCCCCCCTGCTAATAAGTACTTGAAGCATCCGGGGATTTTTGTCATCGTAATCTGACATTAGCCAGAACCAATAGGCACCATTGAGAAGTTTTAACCGATCAACAGAATAGATCGCTTCATTCATGGTATCCCACTGTGGGGCTACCATCCAGTCTTTCGTTTTTGCAAGAAGCATGTTCTATGACCTAAAATTACACATTAACGATTGCAGAATAATCTACAATTTGTCTATATTTTCATCTACAATTTGTCTATATTTTCATCTACAATTTCGTCAAAATTGCTTTCTGCACCCTCATCGTCACATTCATCACATGTCATCTGTTCATCAGATAGCAGAATAACATAGTCGGCAGAATTTTTAAGAGCAGTCGAAAATCCTGGCTCTACGCCAAAGATTATTGTTTCTTTACCGTGTTCGTTAGCTTTGTCTAAAAGAGGTTTAAAATCGGCATCGCGTGTTACAAGTGCTATAGTATCTATATATGGGTTGAATACCAGTTCCATGCCTTCCACTGCAAGTCTCACATCAACATCGCTTGAACAGATAATGGGTTCAAGTCCATTGTTCTCAATGGCTTCCACCAGTTTATCTGATGCATATTGATTCAGGAAAACGCGCCCTATCTTAACGTTTCCATACTCTTTCAACACGTCGCCTATTTTTTCAAGATCGACATTGAACTCTTTGCGAAGAACGTTTGGACCATCGACAAGCAAACCAATGCTTCGTCTTCCTGTCTCCTTTTTGGAACTGAGATAATTTATAATTGAATTAAATCCGGTTTTCATTGGTGGCATAAATGGTACCTACTATATTTTATAATGATTATAATTATGAATGCTGTATCAATTTCATATAGACATATAACTTTTGCTAAATTAGCACAAAACCGAAGAATTCGATGGACGAGCATTTGAAATAAAGATACCCTACACTAGATATGCGGAGTATAATGATTAAGATTAAAGCAGGTCTGAAAGTAACCTTTCTTTCACATTCCTTTTCACAGGGGTACCCTTTTCCAACCTAAACATATTAACCATTTTTCCATTGATCTTTTTTCTGGTATATCGAATCTCTCCGCCAGTTTTCACAAATTCGTTCATCACGTCCTCAAACTGCATCCGTTCGGGATCTGACAGTTCAATGACACTTTCCCCATCCCCAAGCCAGTTATATACCTTGAGAAGTGTCACATCTCGTACTCGCTTCAACTCTTCCGTGTCTTCAATATCCTCTACATAGAGGGTTCTTTTCAGTTCCGGCGACCAGCCTGCAATTTTGTCTTCAAGATCGATAAAATTAATCGGGATCTCCTCTCCCTCACATGGTTTGAGAAAGTATCCGGTTAGATGGTCTGTGGATCCTTTCAGGCATATCACCTTTGAGAATAGTAGTTATGCGCTCTGCCAAAACGACGTGATCGAGATGATTTTTTAATCCTCATGCCCATAAACACTCCGACAAAAAGACCGCTCAGGTGAGCAGTGTGTGCGATCATATCAGGTGCACCTATCAGCAAGAAATCCATGAGCGCGAATAGTACAAGTGCATATTTTATGCGCATGGGTATGAAGTACACATACACTTTCATCTCAGGTGCCAGAATTGCCATACACGCGAATACGCCATATATTGCACCACTTGCACCTATCATTGCACCTGTGCCCGTTATAGTGTATCCGATCGCAGCAATGATGCCAGATGTAAAGAACACATTCAAAAACACGCGATTTCCTACACGTCTTTCAAGTTCGCGTCCAAAGAAGAACAACACAAGCATGTTAAAGAAAAGGTGAGTTAAATTTGCGTGCAAGAACATATGGGTAATGAGTGTCCAGGGTTTTGTGAATAATATTAGATATTGTGGCGATGTGGGAAATAACCAGAAGAAATCAACATAACCGCGTATTATGGACTGAAGGAAAAATGAAACTACGCATACATATATTATTGCCATCGAAGGACTTGCGTACATCGAACGTTTGATCCGATCAAATATCCCGATCGCAGCACCTTTTGCTGCATGTTTTGCAGTGTTTTTCAGCATGTCTTTGATTAATCTTTCTGTGTCAGCATTTTGCGAATAGGTATTCCCATGTGTACCGGAAAGCCTGCGTTGTGCTGTTCCATCGAAACCTTCACATCCATGTTGTTCAGGGATCCTGTGGTCTGAGCAATACGTTTTTCCACAGTATCTGCACTTATATGGCATAGATTCTTGCTTGCCGCATATCCAGCATTCGTTGGTCAAATTATCCACCGGAATATTTAACAACATGCATTAGATAAAATAGTTTCTAAGAATCGACAGTAATGATTATTCAAGCGGTTTATGGTGACAAATAATGCAACAATGTAAACACATAAAAGATTTATCAATGATAATCATGATAGATTGGAAAACGTTTATCTATACTTGGCACATATAGGAAAAAACCATCTTGACAATTCAAATTATCGTATTTTTATTAAACCAAATGCATCTTTATCAAGATGTTTGACAAACCAACTAACGTTAACTTAGGAGGACCAAAAACATATGAGCGAAATCAACACAGGCAGTTTTTCAATTGAAGAACTGGAAAACGTTCAGATCACGATTGGCAGCATTGTAGGCGCAATCGAGAAAAAAATGGAAGCCGAAGGCGAAATGGGTCCGACCCCAAAACCAGGAATAATTGGTTTGAGGGAATGGGATTATAAGCTACTCAACCGTTACGAGCCAGTCTACACCCCAATGTGTGACCAGTGTTGTTACTGTACCTTTGGTACATGTGACCTGACGGGCAACAAGGAAGGAGCTTGTGGTATTAATATGGAAGCACATCAAGCGCGTGAATTCTTACTTCGCGTGATTACCGGAGCGGCTGCTCATTCAGCACACGGTCGCCACTTGCTTCATCATTTGATCGAAACACATGGTCCGGATTACCCGATCGATGTGGGTCCTTCAAACCTTAAAACACCAATTATACAGACTGTATTGGGTTACCAGCCTAAAACAATAGGTGAACTTGATACTGCAATTGAGTATGTGGAAGAACAATTGACGCAGCTTTTGGCAACTATTCACATGGGTCAGGAAGGTGCAGCGATCGACTTTGAGTCAAAAGCAATGCACGGCGGTATGCTTGATCTTGTAGGTATGGAGTTATCTGATGTTGCACAAATATCGTGTCTCGAGATGCCAAAATCCGATCAAGAAGCACCATTTGTCGAAGTCGGTATGGGATGTATTGATTCTACAAAACCGGTTTTGCTCTGTATAGGGCATAATATTGCAGCTGTGACTCATATAATAGATTACATGGATGAGCATGGCCTTACTGATAAGATCGAACTTGCCGGACTGTGCTGTACTGCACATGACATAAGCCGCTATAAAGCAGCTGATGGTAAAAAAACAAAAGCAAAGATCGTAGGTCCTCTGGCAAAAGAACTGAAATTCATACGTTCAGGTATTCCTGACATAATTGTTGTGGATGAACAGTGCGTCAGGGCTGATGTTCTGAAAGAAGCACGGAAACTCTCGATCCCTGTGATCGCAACGAACGAGAAGATCATGTATGGTCTACCTGAGCGCTCAGGTGACAGTGTAGATGATATCATTAGTGACCTTGTTAGCGAAAAGGAACCCGGGGTTCTTCTTCTTGACTACGATAAGGTCGGTGAACTTGCACCGCGTCTCGTTTTGGAGATGTCAGTAATACGAAAGGAAAGAGGCATTACTGCTATACCCACAGATGAGGAGTTCAAGGAACTTACAGATAGGTGTATACATTGTCTTGCATGTGAACTTGCATGTCCGACCAACCTTTCTATCAGCGATGCAATGACAGCAGCATCCGAGGGAGACCTCTCACCGTTTGAAACTCTGCACGATAATTGTGTTGGGTGTGGCAGATGTGAACAAGAATGTCCAAAGGATATTCCGGTTGTGAATGTCATAGAAAAGGCTGCACAGAGGGTCATCCGTGAAGAGAAAGGACTTGTTCGTGTCGGAAGAGGTCAGATAAGCGATCCTGAGATACGTGAGGAAGGGGTAAATCTTGTACTTGGAACCACACCAGGTGTTATTGCAATGGTTGGATGTTCCAACTATCCTGGTGGTACAAAGGACCTTTACACAATTGCAGATGAAATGCTAAAGCGAAACTACATCGTTCTGATGTCAGGATGCACTGCAATGGACCTTGGTCTACACAAGGACGATGAAGGTAAGACACTCTATGAGCAGTATCCTGCACGATTTGTCAAGGGTAACCTGATAAACGTCGGTTCCTGTGTATCCAATGCACACATTGCTGCAACAACCATCAAGGTAGCAGCGATATTTGCACAGCGTAATGTGAATGGAAACTTCGAGGAGATCGCTGATTATGTACTCAACCGTGTAGGTGCGGTCGGGCTTGCATGGGGTGCATATTCACAAAAGGCAGCATCGATTGGAACAGGATGCAACCGTCTTGGGATCCCTGTCATAGTCGGACCACATGGTTCGAAATACCGCAGGGCACTTATCGGCAAGCCTTATGATACAGAAAAATGGTCAGTATATGATGCACGAAACGGCGAGAAGATGCCGATCGCACCAATGCCGGAATTCCTGCTTACAACAGCGGATTCGGTTGAGGAAGTAATGCCAATGATGGCTAAAAACTGTATGCGACCAACTGATAACAACATGGGCAGAATGATCAAACTTACCCATTACATCGAACTTAGCCAGAAGTATCTTGGTATAATTCCTGATGACTGGCATACTTTTGTAAGAAGTGAGACCGACCTGCCACTTGCCAAGCGTGAAGATTTGTTGAAGATACTTGAAACTGAGCATGGTTGGGAAATTGACTGGAAAAAGAAAAAGATACTATCGGGTCCGTCTATGAAAATGGATGTTTCGGCACAACCGACCAACGTCAAAAGACTTTGCAAGGAGGCTTAGATAATGGTTGACACTACGAAGAATCTTAAGATGTATACTACACATGGTACAAAAAGTGCAAAACCTGTTCAGCCAAATATCGCTGCAAAACTTATATCAAAAGCAAAGCGACCATTGTTGGTTGTGGCTTCTGATGTGCTTGATGAAGAGATACTCAAGCGTGCGATATCCATTGCAAAGAAAAGCAAAGTGCCGGTCGCTGCGACAGGAAATGCGATCAAAAGATTTGTTAATGAGGATGTGAATGCAAAATACATCAACATCCATTCACTTGGAGCATATCTCGGTGATACGAAATGGACCGGACTGGATGGTGAGGGTCATTATGACCTGATCATCGTTCTGGCACACAAGAAGTATTATATCAATCAGGTTCTATCAGGTCTTAAGAATTTTACGGACCTCAAGACATTATCCATTGATAAACATTATTTGCAGAATGCAACAATGTCTTTTGGTAATCTGAGTGCGGAATTACATCTTGAGGCACTGGATGAATTGATCGAGAATTTATGAATTATTGTATCGTTAGAAGATTATAGTACGTTATAGTTAGATCACAGTTAAAGATCAGATAACAACGGAGAATTGAAAATGGCAGATGAATTCCCCTTTGAGATCTCACCAATGTTTGAGGGTGAGAGAGTTAGGAAAGACGGCATGTATGTTGAGCTTGCAGGTCCAAAATCCAAGGGTTTTGAACTTGTAAAATCAGTTGAGATGGATGAGATAGAGGATGGTAAGTTCACGCTTATTGGTCCTGACCTATCGGCAATGGAAGAAGGTTCAAGACACCCAATCGCAATGATATATCGCATTGCGGGTGAACTTGTAGAACAGGACCTTGAGGCTATTGTTGAGAGACGAAACCATGATTTCCAGAATTATATTCAGGGTGTCATGCATCTCAACCAGAGATATGATATCTGGATCCGTGTCAGCAAGGATGCAATGAAAAAAGGTCTGAATTCTTTTGAGCAGATCGCAAAAGCGACTATGATGCTCTTTAAGAATGAACTCCCGTTCATAGAGAAGATCGAGGCCACTTATATCACAGATCTGGCTGAAGTTGAAAAAGAACTTGATGGGGCAATTGCAACATACACGGCACGTGATGAGCGAACCCGTGATCTTCATGATGAGGATGTGGATGTGTTCTATGGCTGTACATTGTGCCAGTCATTTGCACCGACCAATGTCTGTGTCGTGACACCGGACCGTATCTCACTTTGTGGTGCGATCAACTGGTTCGATGGTCGTGCTGCTGCGAAGGTAGACCCTGAGGGTCCGCAGTTCGCGATCGAGAAAGGCGAGATCATTGATGCTGAGGGTGGCGAGTATTCAGGAGTTAACGATCTTGCAAAATCCCTCTCAAACGGCGAGTATGACAGGATCAAGATCCATTCGTTCTTTGAGTACCCCCATACTTCTTGCGGTTGTTTTGAGGTTGTAGGTTTCTATATTCCCGAAGTGGACGGTATAGGATGGGTTGACAGGGACTTTACAGGAACTGCACCAAACGGTCTTCCGTTCTCTACAATGGCAGGACAGACCGGCGGTGGTAAGCAGATCGTAGGTTTCCTTGGTATCGGTATCAACTATTTCCGCTCACCAAAGTTCATAGAGACTGATGGCGGCTGGGACCGTGTTGTCTGGATGCCAAAACATCTTAAGGACAAGGTGCTTGCAGATATTCCAGAGGATATTGTTGACAAGGTCGCAACCGAAGAGGATGCTACTGATCTTGAATCACTCAAGGCGTTCTTAACAGAGAAGAAACACCCAATTTTGGAAAGATGGGTTGAGGAAGAGGAAGAAGACGAGGAAGTTGTTGAGGAAACAACAACCGCAGCATCAACGATGCAGATGCCAACAATGACAGCAGGTGCTCCAATGATGCCTGCAGGTTTAGGTTTAGGTTCAGGCTCAGGCTCAGGCGGCAGTGGTGTTAAGATAACACTCAAGAATGCCAAAGTCTCAATTGATCGTGTGATCATCAAAAAGAGCGAGTGATCTTAAGTAAATTTAAGCAAATTAGAGGTCTTTTGTGACAAGAGTAATTGCAATAACCGGTAAGGGTGGAACAGGCAAAACTGCAATTGCAGCATTGCTTATCCGCTATCTTACAAAGGGCAACAAGATTGTCCTAGCAATCGATGCTGATCCCGATACAAATCTGCCTGAGACACTTGGGTGCGAGGCGGAAACCGGTATTGGAGATATGCGAGAGTTCATGCTCAATGAGAGGGATAATCTTCCTCCTGATGTCAACAAGGAATCGATATTCGAGTCCAAGATATATGAGGTCTTGACAGAGATGCCCGGATATGACCTGCTTGTTATGGGTCGTCCTGAAGGTTCTGGATGTTACTGCTATGCAAACAATTTGCTTCGTGGTATCATGGATCGTCTTGTAAAGAACTATGATGTGGTCATCATCGATACTGCGGCAGGTCTTGAGCATTTCAGCCGTAAGATAATTCGCGATGTGGATGATCTTATTGTTGTTACGGACGGTTCACGCAGAGGTCTTCGGACAGGTGAGCGAATACGTGAACTTGTCGGGGAACTTGAAGCAAATGTAAAGAATATATATGTAATTGCAAACAAGGTCACGGAAGCCAATAAGGATAAAATATCTGAGACTGCAAAAGAACTTAAACTTGAATTAATTGGTGCGGTCGAGGTCGATGAGATGATACAGGAGCGCGATCTTGTTGGGTCTCCATTGTTCGATCTGCCTGACGATTCGGTTGCGGTACGGGAAATTGAGAATATTGCAAAGAAATTAAAGTTATAAATGTAATTGTAATTAAAATTGTTTTAGTTATTGTAGATCATTAATGACACATCAATTATGCAGACGGTGAAATTAACATGACAAAAAAAGTAAAACTGTCAGACCTTACTGATATGTTCAAGGATCTGGGAAATGTCGAAGCACTCGAAGGCGTGACCATCGAGGGTGACATTGAACTGGACATCAGTGGTGGCGGCGGACTTAATCCGGCTCTTGCTTATGCATTGGGTCATGAAACTGCACAGATCTCGGTACATCTTGCGAATATTGCAAACATGTTAGGATATCCTGTTGGACAGGCTTTTGCAGGTATGGCAGGAGTAGGTATTGGCGGAATGGCAGCACCCACAGCAGGTATTACTGCACCTGCGCGGTTGAATAAACTCATTCCTTCTAAGTTCGAAGTTAAAAATGTGGAAGAATGGAAGCACACGATCCAGGAAGTCACACTTGGCGCGACCTCGGCGGATGGCGGCAGCCGTAAGAGCACGGTTACGCTTGGTGGCGAGAATTCATTACCATTCTATTTCGATACTGAAATGCCACATAGAAACTATGTGACTATGGATGTGTTTGACATGCCTATCGGTATGGCAAAGGCTGTTAAGATGAATTATGAGGATGTTATCAATGACCCGGCTGAATGGGCAAAAAAGGTTGTGCGTGATTTCAACGCCGACATGGTTACTATCCACCTTATCTCAACTGATCCACTTATCAATGATACATCGGCACGCGAGGCTGCAAAGGTTGTCGAGGATGTTCTGCAGGCTGTTGATGTTCCTATTGTTATTGGTGGTTCAGGTAATCCACAGAAGGACCCTGAAGTTCTGGAAAAGGCAGCAGAAGTTGCTGAGGGTGAGCGATGTTTGCTTGCTTCAGCCAGTCTGAACCTTGACTATGCACGTATTGCAAAGGCAGCGAATGATTACGGTCATGCTGTTCTTTCATGGACACAACTGGAGATCAATGCGCAAAAGGAACTTAACCGTAAATTGATGAAACAGTGCGATGTCCCAAGGGAGAACATTGTAATGGATCCAACAACTGCAGCACTTGGTTATGGTCTTGATTATGCTTATACTAACATGGAGCGCATACGACTTGCCGGTCTTATGGGTGATGAAGAACTGACATTCCCGATGTCATCAGGTACTACCAATGCATGGGGTGCCCGTGAATCATGGATGGTCTCATCTCCACTCAAACAGGATTCCGATTGGGGACCACGTGAATACAGAGGTCCGATCTGGGAGATCGTTACAGGTCTGTCACTTGCGCTTGCAGGCAATGACCTTTTCATGATGATGCACCCGACATCCGTGCAGGTGGTCAAAGAAATTACGCAGACTCTATTTGGTTTGAAAGAGGAAGAGACGATCGACATTACCAACTGGATCGGAGCGGAGGTGTGAGAACATGAAACTAAACAGCCCATTACAGGCATACAAATTTTTACCAGGGACTAACTGTGGCGAGTGTGGTGAAGCAACATGTATGGCATTTGCGTCACACCTGATAGACCGTTCCCTTAAACTTACTGACTGTACTCCTATCCTTGATGACAAGTTCAAAAAGAAATATGCTGAACTTGATGCACTTCTGGCACCGGAAATTCGTGAGGTTGAGATCGGTGTAGGTGACCATATTGTGAAGATCGGCGGCGATGATGTACTGTATCGTCACAAGTTGACGTTCTTCAACCAAAATGCACTGGCTTATGATGTATGGGACACGATGGACGAGGCTGATCTTGTTGCCAGAGTGGAACAGATACGTGATTTCAGGAAATTCTATGTTGGTGAGTTCCTTCAACTTGATATGATAGCAGTGCGCTCAATTTCGGATGATCCGAAGAAGTTTGCAGACACTGTTAAGAAGGTTATGGGTACGACTGACCTTCCGCTTGTACTTTGTTCATTCAATCCAAAGGTTTTGAAAGCCGGACTTGAGGTTGCAGGTGATAAGAATCCACTTATCTATGCTGCGAATAAGGATAACTGGCAGGAGGTCGCAGACCTTGCACTTGAATATAATGTTCCTGTTGCCCTGTTTGCACCAAATGACCTTGATATGCTCAAATCTCTTGCAAAGACGTTCCTTGAGATGGGAATGGAAAACCTTGTCCTTGACCCGGGAACGTTCCCGACAGGTAAGGATCTGAGGACTACTTTCCACAATTTCCTGAAGATCAGGAGAGCAGGAATAGAGGGCGACCGAGACATTGCGTTCCCGATCATGGCAGTGCCGCTTACGGCATGGATGGCGCATGACGATCCTGTCAGTGCTTCGTATTGGGAAACTGTTGTGGCATCAGTGTTCACTATCAAATATGGTGATATCATGCTGCTCCACAGTATCGAGCCGTATGCACTGCTTCCTGAAATGCACATACGTGATACTATCTACACAGATCCAAGAAAGCCTGTAACGGTGGATCCTGCTGTTAATGATGTTGGTTCTCCTACTGCGGACTCACCTGTAATTGTTACCACGAACTTTGCATTGACATACTACACTGTTGAGAGTGACCTCTCATCAAATGGTATTGACTGCTACCTTATGGCAGTGGATACTGATGGTATCGGTGTTGAAGCAGCGGTTGCAGGCGGACAACTTACGGCTGCAAAGGTCAAGAAGGGTTTGGAAGAGGCAGGATTTGACCTGAAGGAAAAGACCTCACACAACACGCTGGTACTCCCGGGACTTGCAGCGCGCCTGCAGGGTGACGTGGAGGATGAGGTTGGTGCCAATGTCATGATCGGTCCACCGGATTCAGGACGTATTCCTGGCTGGATGGAAAAGAACTGGCCACCGGCAAAGAAGTAGGTATATTCCTACTTCTATACTTTTTTGTATTTTTTTGTTTATATACTAATTGTACATGTGTATTACACTAAAATACACATATATATAAACTTATTAGATATGTGATTTTCAGCATCAAGCGGTACACTGAAATATTACCCTAACACTATATTTTATATACTATGGGGCTATTGTATAGCATAAGTGAGCGGGACATTTTTTACCCCACAATATACACACACACATATACCCCACTCCCCTACCCGCTCACTTTTCTTCTGATTTTGACAACATTTTAGTAATATCTTATTGTATATGTGTATCTTTATCGCTATACACAGTAGTCTTTTTATCACCAAAAACCAATCTACATTGAGAGGTGTTGGTTAGTATGAGCAAAGTTTTTTTCAAATCAGTTGATAATATAGGCCCGCAGCAGACGCAGATAGATCAGATCAAGGAACTTTTTCCTAAAATATCGCCGATAAAAAAAGGCGACATCGTGGCAGTGAAGATACATCCGGGTGAATATGGTAATACAACCCACATCCGCCCTGTGATAGTAAGAACTGTCGTTGACCTGATCAAGGAAGCCGGAGGTATTCCGTTTGTGACGGATACTACTGTTCTGTATAAAGGTATGAGATTTAATGCAGTAGATCTGCTATGGACTGCTGAGGTGAATGGATTCACACAGGCAAGCATGAATGCTCCGATCATTGTTGCGGATGGGCTGCTTGGGGACGATAGCGTTGATGTTGAGATCAAGGGCGAAGTGCTTGATAGCATCACAGTGGCTTGTGCTATCGCAAAGGCGGATTGTATGATCATGATATCTCATTGTAAGGGACATCCGGGATCAGGTTTTGGTGGTGCTATTAAGAATCTCGGGATGGGGTGTCTTGACAAGGACGGAAAGACGCGTGTCCATGAAGTTGGGCGACCTGCGATCGATACTGAAAAGTGTATCGGATGCGGGGTTTGCTTTGACCAGTGTGTCTGGGGTGCATTGAAGATGGATGGCGATAAAGTGTACGGCGATAAGGCGTATGTTGACCACGATCTGTGCAAAGGTGAGTTGTCGTGTCTCGAATCATGTCCCCAAGAAGCCATTATCCCACCTGAAGATGTTGCAGAAAAAATGCAGATGCGGCTTGGTGAGGCTTCGGTTGGACCTATAAAGGCATTGTCTGGCAGGATCGGTTACATCAACTGGATATTTGACCTGACACCGGGTTGTGATTGTTTTAATTTCTCTGCACCTGTATTTTCTCGGAATGTTGGAATTGTTGCCTCGTCCGATCCTGTTTCTCTGGATATGGCAAGTATTGACTTGATCAACCGCAAGATGCATGAAGATGGGAATTGTGGTGGTGTGCATGATGTGTGGGGTATTGATCCTGTGATACATCTTGAATATGCGGAAAAAGTGGGATCTGGGAATCGGAAGTATGAGTTGGTTGAGTGAGGGATTGTAAGTTCGTTTTATTTGGTTAAATCAAAAAACAATGCAGGAACCGCCGCAGGCGGCACGTTCCAGAACCACTTTCCAAAAGTAGTTTGCTTTTTTGATTGATTGATTGATTGATTGATTTATACTAAACAGCATCTATTTTTTGTAACTTTCTGCCACATAGTACACATAGTACACAGAGGGCATAGAGGGCACAGGGGGCACAGAGGGCACAGAGAACGTAGCAACATTCCCTCTGTGTACTCTGTGCGTTCTGTGGC
>JAMJFS010000006.1:0-12574 GCA_023544565.1 Methanosarcinaceae archaeon | reverse complement strand
GATATAGTTCTAAATTATACTTGCGAAGTAGTATAGATAAAACTACTTGAGATAATTTAAACTGGCGTTGTGCACATCAATGAGCAGTGTGGCGATATACTTCATTTCCATTTTAATGGGTTATGCGCGCTTCGCGCGTTGTGTCAGAACTTTAAATGGACTTAAACCTTTTTTTTTGAAACCCTCCTTGAAACCCTCCTTGAAACCCTCCTTGAAACCCTCCTTGAAACCCTCCTTGAAAACCTTTCGAAAACCTCCTTGAAAACCTTTCGAAAACCTCCTTGAAAACCTTTCGAAAACCTCCCTTAAAATTCCTCGAAAACTTCCTTGAAAAATCAAAGAATTTTTAATAAATCGCATCAACACAAGAGATTTATATGCAATAACTTTCTAAAATGACTATTAATGAATCACACATTATGTCCTAAATGCGGAAAAGAAATTGAAAAACTGTATGATAACGTCTGTAAAGACTGTTTTTTTGAAAATATCGTACTTGCAAAACTGCCTCTTGTTCTTCATGTAAAAACATGCGCAAAATGCGGCGCACGTTTTGATCGGAGCAAATGGGTGAATATGGGTAGTGTGGATGACATTGTTATACAATCCGTGGAGGATGCCCTGTCTATTCATGATCTTGCGGAGAACATCGAGATATGCATCAAACCGCGACAACTTACGCCATATATGTACCGCGTACATGCGGAGGTTGATGCGTTTATCAAGGATGAGCCTGTACATCAGGAACTCAACACCGAGGTGCGTATCGTTCGCGAAGCATGTGATATGTGTAGCAGGATATCAGGCGGATATTTTGAAGGGATAATACAGATACGTGCAACAAATAGGGTGCCAACGAGTGATGAGAAAAAAAGATGTATCGATATCGCAAATGAAGTTGTGCGCAGGATGCAGAAAAAAGGCGACAGGCTTGCATTCATAACTGATTCAATTGACATCAAGGACGGTGCCGACCTATATATTGGTTCAAATAATTCAGGTAGGCATATATGCCGCGCAATAATTGAACAAATGGGGGGCAGTTTTTCCGAATCCCCATCCCTGTTCGGGCAAAAGGATGGCAAAGACGTCTATCGAATTACATTTTCAATGCGATTGCCTGAATTCATGTCAGGTGACATCATTCACTTTAAGGATAAGGCAATTCAGATAAAAAATATTGGCAAACGAACCGTTGGTATTGACCTTTCAACAGGTTCAAGGTTCATGGCAACAACGGATGAGATGAAAGGCGCTACTCGTATTGCAAGTATGGAAGATGCGGTAATGACAGTTTTGGTGGCTGTTGAAGATGATGCCGTCATGGTTCTTGACCCCACTACTTATAAAACGGTGACGATCAAGAAACCTGTATCATTTATGGCACAGTCAGGCAGTGAGATACCGGTGATCAAGACAGAATATGGGCTGTTTGCCCTATCGGGTGAACATGCATAATGACTATACAAAATAAGACTTGTGCAGGAGTGAAGTAAGAATGGAAGTGGGAATCGGTGTAGAAATGGAAGTAGGGAAAGATCTGGACATGCAGGATATTTTAGTGATCGGATACAACACCCGCAATATTGTTTGTTCTGCCAGACGTGCAGGATATAACGTTTATTCCATCGACTCATTTGCTGATTCAGACCTTGTGAAATGTGCTGCGGGCTCAAAGATGTTCGATCCTAACGAGGCAGCGGATGTAATGACCATCAGTCGCGAGAGAATATCTGAATTGATCAACAGTTTTGGAGTTGACTTTGATGCTATTGTTTTTGGTTCAGGTTTTGAAATGATGGATCTGACCGATCTTGCATTCCCGATATTGAATAACCCTTCACATGTTATGCAGGAAGTTTCCGATAAGGAAAAATTTGCACTAAAGCTTGCTTCAATTGGTATGGTGCACCCTTACACATATCATAAAACAAATATTGCAATGATCAGGTATCCGGTCATGGTAAAACCAAAACGTGGAGGCGGTGGAAGGTTCAATCGTTTGGTTGAGAATGTGGATGAACTAAACTCATATCTTGATGATATCTCAAATATGAATGTGGATGTGGGCCTCAGTGTGGATGACATGCTGATACAGGAATTTGTATCTGGCGTGCCTGTGAGTGTTTCGGTTATATCTACAAAACAAAGAGCGGTTGCTGTTGCTGTTAATGAACAGATTATAGGCATACCGTGGCTCACTGGATTGTCGTTTGCATATTGTGGGAACATTACGCCATACGAGACACCTTATGAAGAAATGATATGTGAGATGGCAGAAGATCTGATCATGGAACTTGGTCTGGTTGGTTCAAATGGTGTTGACTTTATGTTGACTTATGACGGTCCTGTTGTCATTGAGGTAAATGCAAGATTTCAGGGCAGCATGGATTGTGTGGAACTTTCGACAGGTATCAATTTGTTCGATGCTCATGTTAAGGCGTTTGCAGATGAACTTTTACCGGAACTACAAGTACGTCCTGCGGCAAAGCATTTTGTAGCGCGGGCAATTGTATATGCGGAAGATCGTGTTTTGATAGATGAAAAGGCAATTAATGGTTTACTAAAAGAGCCTGTTGTGGACATTCCAAATATTGGATATGTTGCGTATTTGAACGAACCTGTAATTTCAGTCTTGTGTATAGGAAATACGCGAGATGATGTTATGGCGAATATTAAGGAAAGTGTATGTAATATACGTGATATTATTAGTTCAAAAAATAATTGACATTAAGTTAGTATACAAATATTAATATCACAATACATTACATTAGGTGTGTGACTCACGAGGTGAATATTTTTGAATGATTTAAATGATCCAGTTATCAGGGGATATCTTACACGACTTGTAGGCGAAGATGGTTTGGTTATGGTCGAGCGGATGCCTGAGGGCGAGGTGACGGATGAACAGATTGCAGAGGCAACTGAGGTTCTGTTAAATGTTGTCCGGCGTACTCTTTTTATTATGTCTGAGAATAAACTTGCAGTATGCAGGCGAGAACGTGATTCCAATAGTGGTTGGCTTACGTACCTCTGGCATCTAGATATGACAGACGTTGATCCGCAATTGGCAAAAGAAAAGAAGAAGTTGACTAAAAATCTGGCATTACGTCTTGATTTTGAAGAGGGCAATGTGTTCTATGTCTGTCCTGATGGATGTGTTCGGATGTTGTTTAACGATGCTGTAGAAAATGAATTCCTTTGTCCGATGTGTGGCGAGGATCTTACATTTAAAGATAATGCCGATTTTACAGATGCTTTGAAAAAGCGCATTGAGACTATAAGTGAAAAATAGGTAATACCTTTTATGAACTATATTCCAATCTGTATTTTATGATCAATATCATATGATCGAGATTCTATGGTCGATATCCTATGATTCCATACGGAACTGCTGTAAAGATCCTTTCTGATTGCGGATGTAATCAGAATGTGATCGATCACTGCCTTGCAGTTTCTTTATTATCTGTAAATACAGCAAAAAAGTTATTGGAATCAGGAAAAAGCGTTGACGTTGAGCTTGTGCGGATCGGCAGTGTACTCCACGATCTTGGACGTGCCCGCACACACGCGATTGACCATGCGGCTGTGGGTGCAGGGATGGCGGTAGAATTTGGTCTTGATCCCCGCATTGTCCAGATAATAAAACGCCATATTGGTGGAGGCATTTCAAGACTGGAGGCTAAAGACCTTGGACTTCCGGATGATGATTATATTCCAGTGACGATCGAGGAGAAGATCGTTGCCCATTGTGACAATCTTATGCGGGGGACAGAACGGATAAGCATGGATGAATGCATTTCAAGGATGCGATCCCGCAACATGAGTAAGGAGAGTATTGATCGTGTCAGGGCTCTTGCAGATGAGGTTGGTGTTTGTTAATTTTTTTGTAATAATTGGTGACAATCTTTAGGTTTCAGGTACTGACCAACACGGATCGATAATTTGATGATCTTTGACGGTGTTTTGGGAAAGAGTTATATAATGAAATTGACAATCATGTAACTGTAATCCCTTCGGGGAAAATACATTTTTATCAACATTATTTTCTCATTTTTTACTATGAGGTATACTGATGGTTAATGATAAACTTCTAAAAGGTACAACTACTGTAGGGATAGTTTGCAATGATGCTGTCATCCTGGCAACAGAACAGCGAGCTACAATGGGGAACTTCATTGCAAGTAAAACGGCAAAGAAAGTCTATCAGATCGATGAACGTGTAGGCATGACAACTGCCGGTTCAGTTGGAGATGCTCAGCAGATCGTGCGTATTGTAAGCGTGGAATCTCAACTATATAGGATGAGACATAATGAAACCATGACAATTAAAGGGATCACAACACTTCTGTCCAATCTTTTAAGTGGTCAGCGGTATTATCCTTTGATGGTACAACTTTTGATTGGTGGCGTGGATAAAAAAGGTCCTTCTATATACTCACTTGATGCAATTGGTGGAAGTATCGAAGAGACAAGAGCAGTCTCAACAGGTTCAGGTTCTCCAATGGCATATGGTGTACTGGAAGACCGCTATACTGAGGGAATGAGTGCTGAAGAAGGCATAGATCTTGCAATACGTGCTCTTCATAATGCGATGAAACGAGATTCGGCATCTGGTGAAGATATTAATGTCGTTGTTATTACAAAGGATAAATACAGGCAAATGGATCCTGAAGATGTAAAAAATATTCGTGCTACACTCAATTGAGTGTTGTGTATTTAAAAAACAATTGATATTCTATAACTATATATAAAATCTTTATAAAATCTTACATTTGGCATCACAAAAACGATTTGTGATGCACCATATTTTAACAATTTTTTCTTTCAATATAACGGAAGGCTGTATTAATGGCAATAGAAGACCTATTAGCAGATTTAAAAGCAAAAATAGAGGACAAACTGCCTCCAGGCACCACGATCTCAAGTGTTGAATTCGAAGGTCCGCAACTTGTAGTATATACAGAGGAACCACGTAAATTCGCAGATAATGGAGATATTGTAAGGACCCTGGCAAAAAGTCTTCGGACTCGTATAGTTGTGCGTCCGGATCCTAAAGTCCTTCTACCCCCGGAGGAATCCATTGTAAAGATCAATGATACTGTTCCTAGTGAGGCTGTCATTTCTAATCACTATTTTTATCCTGATGTCGGCGAGGTAGTAATTGAAGCCGAAAAACCAGGGCTTGTTATCGGCAAGCATGGTGAGACCTTAAGGGAGATCACAAAGAAGATCGGCTGGACTCCAAAGGTGTCACGCACGCCTCCTATTAAATCACGGACTGTCAAGAACATCCGTGAGTTTATGAGAACCAATCACAAAGAACGAAAGGATATCCTGAAGATCGTTGGTCGAAAGATCCATCGTGAATGTATGTCAAAGGACAAGTGGTTAAGGGTTACATCACTTGGCGGCTGCAAGGAAGTTGGAAGAAGTTGTTTCATTCTATCAACACCGGAATCAAGGATAATGGTTGATTGTGGTGTCAATGTAGGCTCAGATGAGAACATGACACCTTATCTTTATGTTCCTGAAGCATACCCGCTAAACCAGATCGATGCGGTAGTGATCACACATGCACACCTTGATCATCAGGGACTTGTGCCTTTGCTATACAAATATGGATATGATGGTCCGATCTACTGCACTCCCCCTACAAGGGATCTGATGGCACTTTTACAGCTGGATTTCATTGATGTTGCAGCAAAGGATGGTAAGAAGATACCATACGAATCTGCAAATGTCCGTGAAGCGCTAAAACATACAATAACACTGGATTATGAAGAAGTAACGGACATTGCACCTGATATTAAATTAACATTCCACAATGCAGGTCACATCCTTGGTTCTGCAATATCACATTTCCATGTTGGTGATGGCTTACACAATATCGTTATTACCGGTGATTTCAAATATGGACCAACAAGGCTTTTCGACAATGCAGTGAACAAGTTCCCACGTGTCGAGAGTGTAATAATGGAGTCTACATACGGCAAATCCAATGCCATACAGCCGTCTTTGAAAGAGGCTGAAAAACATTTACAAATGGTAGTTAAAGAGACATTGAATAGAAAAGGTGTTGTAGTTATCCCGGCATTTGCTGTTGGTAGAAGTCAGGAAGTCATGATCGTTCTTGAGGATGCTATTCGGAAGGGCATTATTGAAAATGTTCCTGTCTATCTCGATGGAATGATATGGGAAGCGACTGCTATCCATGCAACGTATCCTGAATTCCTGAACAATGACCTCCGAAAACTCATATTTCAAAAAGGTCAGAATCCTTTCCTTGCAGATTGTTTCAAACCTGTCGATTCCAATGAACTGCGTAGGAAGATCATTGATGAGCCGCACCCCTGCGTCATACTTGCAACTTCAGGTATGATGAATGCCGGACCCGTACTCGAATATTTCAGGGCTTTTGCACCAGGTGAGAATAATACCCTGATTTTTGTGGGTTATCAGGCAGATGGAACAATGGGTCGTCGCATCCAGAAAGGATGGAAAGAGATTCCAGTTCCTTCAAGAAATGGCGGTAATGAGATGGTCAGCATGAACATGCAGGTTGAAGTTGTTGATGGTTTCTCAGGACATTCCGACAGAAGGCAACTTATGGAGTATATCAGAAAGATGCAGCCTCATCCTGAACGTGTATTTACAGAACACGGAGAGGAGCGCTCATGCGTTGACCTTGCAAGTTCGATCTATAAAAAGTACAAGATCGAGACACGTGCACTTACAAACCTTGAGACGATTCGATTGGTTTAATATCCGATCGAACGTCTCACAACAATTTTAGAATAATTTAACAACCATTTTACAATCATTTTACAACAGGGTGGCATTTCCTGTTGTATTATTTTCTGTTCTTTTTTTCATAGTATATGTTTTATAAACATATAGTTCGAGTCAATCTGAGCGTAGCGAGGATTTTCTCGTTTGTTTTTATAGATTTGATAAAACAGCATAAATGATGTTTTCTACCTGAAACTAAATCCAATACAAACCGCCGCAGGCGGCGCATCCCACCATCACCAATAAAAAATCTCACTTCATCTTATCTCATTTAATGGACATACCAATAATTTGAATAATTAAATAGGGTTCAGTGTTATGGAAATGCGCCGCCTACGGCGGTTTGAGTTTGTATTAAAAATATCTAAACAAAAATCGTTTCGTTTTGAATTAATACCGTATGTTCATAGATAGTTGCACTTGACCCCGCTTGGGTCAAAACACTTGTTGCATGACACACACGAAACCTGCTCGCTCTCCCCACTTTTTAGTTTAATTATCAGGTCAGGTTCACGGATGAATGGGCGGCTCATGGAGATCATGTCGGCATATCCATCGCTCAATAGTGATTCCATCATGGTTTTTGAGCGTACACCGCCAACAAGTATGATGGGAATGTTCACTGCTTCTTTTATCGCCTTTGAGTATTGCTTGAAGTAAGCTTCTTTTTCAGGCTTGTTAATTGCAGAGCGTGACATTATTGGTCCTGCTTCGGAGATCCCACCGCTTACTTCTATTGCACAGATTCCGTTCTGCTCAAGTATCTTTGCGATCTCAACACATTCGGGTGCATCGAGGCCGATTTTTCCGGATTTACTGTCAAATCCATCTGTGGCATTCAACTTTACCATTATTGGGAAATCGTTGCCTGTTGTCTGGCGTATGCGTTTTATTATGTTAACGATGATCTGGGTTCGTTTTTTTACTGATCCGCCCCATCTGTCAGTTCGTTTATTTGTGTAAGGGGAAATAAAATTGCTGAGCAGGAAACCGTGTGCGCAGTGTAGTTGCACGCCATCGAAACCGGCTTCTTTTGCGCGTCTGGCGGCGTTTGTGAAATCTTCGATGGTTTCGAAGATGTCGGCTTCTGTCATTTCTATGGGTGTGATGCCGGATGATGTGTCGGTTACTGGTGATGGTGCGATGGGAATTGGGTATTTAGTGGTTGGTTTTGCCTGTCGTCCGCCGTGTACTATCTGGGCAAATATTTTGCTTTTGTATTTGTGAACCCTTGATGTGATGTCCTGATATGGTTCAACGAATCTGTCGTCGTATATTCCCTGCTGCTTGTCGCTGCTCTTTCCACGAGGATTTACATAGGAATAACCTGTGATGATAATTCCAACCTCTTTTTTGGCGAGTTCTTCATACATGTCGCCGATCCTGGATGTGAGGCGTCCGTTCTCTTCTGCAAGCCATTCGTGGGTTGCTGAGCGAACGAAACGATTTCGGATATTAAGATCGCATACGGTTATGGGTTCGAAGATCATATTGTCACCATGTTAGTAAATTTGATTAAGAGCGTGGGTTTATGCCTTTCCTTCCGCTCTGGAATATATATATGTAAAGAATAGGCAGGATCCCGGCGGTGTTCAATAGTAGTATTGCTATGAACCAATTCTTCTGGTTGTTTCGGGCTGATTTCCACAGGGCGATACCTTTTCAGAACAGTTCCCAAAATACTAGTATCAATATTAGACCCAATAATGTTGCATTGAATATAGTAGATTCAAACATGTTATTTCACCATCCAACTGTTCATTCTGTATAGGCAGTTGTATGCCATGTGCTTCTATTCAAGTGACTGTTTTTTCGCACTAATTTCTTCCTGTATATTCTCATTTTGTACCTTGTATGCGAGTATCGTTGCGTACAGTAGGAAATATGCAATGAAATTAACTATAAGGGTAAGTTTTAGTGACGTGCCTTCAAGACCGCCACCGCTTTCCTGTACACCTTGACCGAACATGAGTGGGTGTGCGTATGATTGCCATATTCGGATCGATAGGAAACTTAGTGGTACGGATGCAAAACCTACTATTCCAAAGACTGCTGATAGGCGAGCGCGTTTTTCAGGTTCTTCAATTGCCTGTCGCATCATTAGATATGCAATATATACTAAGAACAGCACGAGGGATGTTACAAGTCTTATGTCATTCCATGTCCAGTATACCCCCCATGTAGCGTGTCCCCAGATGGACCCGGTCACAAGTACCAATGCTGCAAATATTAAACCGATCTCTGCTGATGAACGTGCCAGCACATCCCAGTTGTGTGTTCCTTTTTTAAGGTATAATATACTTGCAACAAATACTACAAAGAATGCAAGATAGGAAGTTATTGCAATTGGCAGATGGAAATAGAATATCTTAAAGCTGCTGCCAAGTAACTCGCCGGCTCCACCTCTCATCTGTGGTAGGTAGAAGAAGATCATGTAATTGGCAATAAGCATGACAATGGCAGTGAATATGGATAATATTTTAGTTTTTTGGAAATTTGTTAACATTTTGTCACCTTAATATGTTAAGTAAATGAGCGGTTTGTGAATATTAATTATTTGATTTAATCGTTCAACCATTCTTTAGACTGGATACTGAAATGGTGAAAATATACTTATTTATAGTTTAGTTATAATAAATTCACGAGATTTTTCGGTATTCTCCAAAGCATCTTTTGCTTCTCCGGAAGTTGTCTGGTAACCGGGATAGCGAAATTCAACTGAAAAATCTGTAATTCCTTCAATTATTGGTTCCAATTGTTCAAAGTTTGGATCATACTTTTCACATTCAAGAACAAGTGCAAACAGATCATGAATCTTTCTCGGTTCACCATTTTTAGAGATCAGGTATGCTTTAAGCCATTTTTCAATTGCCTGTTGACAGTGAAATCCAACTTGATTTTCAAGACCGACTTCTTTTATGAGTATTTTTGCGGATAACAGGTCCTTGTCCGCTTTTTCAGTCCATTAATGTACTATTTCGAGCATATACCATTTTTTCTTCACTCAATATTCTCTTGATAAAAGGATCTCCAATATCAAGTCGATCCTGTATTTCGTCAGAAGTTCGAACAATTAGATCCATAGGCACATAACCATCTCGGCATGCTTTTCTTATGGATGTAGCTCTTTTTATTGGCCTCTCATTTGAATTCATTACAATTAATAGATCAAGGTCACTATCTTTAGTTGGTTCACCCCATGCATATGATCCAAAAAGAATGATTTTTTCAGGATGAACACTATTGATAATTTTTGTAGTGATATCTTGAATGTTTTCTCTTGAAATCATGACTAAAGCTCCATGTTATTTTATATGCATGTGAAAGTTGTTATTATTTATTAAAGTAGCGTCGTCTGTTTCATGAGAATATTCAATTACTCCCAAAAACATATGGGTCGTGGTGCAGGAACATGCCGCACTGCACGTGTTTAGTAAATTGGAATGTTGAATAGTTACACAATTTGTTTGATCTCAATCCCCGATCGCATATTCGAACACAAGTTGGGCTATTACAAAGAATATGACGTCATAGACCAAAAGCAAACGAAGTTCTCCTGATATGTCGCTGATGTCTCCATTTGTCAATATTTTGCCGGTTGCGACCACTGCAGGGATGATGACCGGGATTATCACTGGCAAAAGGAGTACTGGTAAGAGTAATTCACGGGTACGTGTGTTGACTGTGAGTGCGGATAGGAGGGTTCCTACGGATATGAAGCCAATTGTTCCAAGTAATATTACAATTGCGAGTTCAAATAATCCGGTGATATTGAAGTTAAACAGTACTACAAACAGGGGTACTGTTATTATCTCTACCAGAAACATTATGACTGCGTTCGATATTATTTTTCCGTTATATATCGCGCTTCTGTCAACCGGGCAGAGCTTCAATCCTTCAAGGCATCCATTCTCAAGTTCGGATGCAAATGAGCGTGATAGTCCGAGCATGCCTGCAAAGGTGAAAGAGATCCACAGTACGCCGGGTGCGAGCTGACTGACGATCTTTGAGTCGCCCAGCAGGTCTCCAAAGGATATGCTAAATATTACTATGACCAGAAGCGAAAAAATGACCATTGAATTTAGCATCTGCTTTGTGCGAAATTCGGCTTTGAGGTCTTTTGCTGCAATGTGTAAACTTCGGATCATTTAAACTCCATGATTGGTCTGTTGCTATGGTGATTATTGTAATTTGTAATTATGTGTACGTAGTTATTCGTGTATAAATGATTCATAGGTGTTCTTGAAGTCATCAACACTTCCAACTTCGTGTCGGAATTTGTCGAATACGATGTTACCGTTGTTGAGTATCAATACCCTGTCACACATTTTGAGGCTTCTGTCGATGTTGTGGGATATCATTACCTTGGTGGTGTTCTGTGCATCAAGACCCCGGAGCACATGTTCAAAGGTGGATGCAGCGTGCTGGTCAAGTCCTGTGTAAGGTTCATCCAGGAAAAGGATAGGTGGTTCATGTATCAATGCTCTGGCAATGGATAGTCGTTGTTTCATGCCACGTGAGAATGTTCCTACACGGTCGTTGGAGCGGTATTCAAGTCCGACCTGCTCTATGAGTTCATCTACTCTGGCATCAAGGTGGTTCTTGTCCATCCCATACATGCGCCCGAAAAAGCGAAGATTTTCCTCGGCTGTCAATTCATTATACAGGTATGTCTCATGCGAGATGGAACCTATTCGTTTCCGTATCTCCACAGGCTCATCTTTCACATCGAACCCATCAATTGAGATCGAACCTGCGGATGGTTCTACAAGTGTTGACATGATCCTCATGAGCGTAGTCTTGCCTGCGCCGTTCGGACCAAAGATCGTTATGAATTCTCCCTTTTTGATGTCGAGGTCGATGTTTTTTAAGACTCGATGACTTCCAAAGGCTTTTGAGAGGGATTTGATCGATACTATATTTTCCATTGGTAGGTGTAATGGTTTTACTGTAAATTAACGTTTTGATAGTTTGAGTTTGGATTTGGTTATATTTTAATGAAAAAACCACAGAGGACACGGAGTAACACAGAGTTGCCAATGCATCTATTCTCTGTGGACCTCTGTGTCCTATGTGGTTAAAATTGAAATGATTTTACCCTTCTCCCGCCTTCACTCTGTCTGGGTGCCCGTTCTGTCTGCTCCGCCCGGCCTTGTAGTGTGGAAGATGGCAGGCGCTTTTCTATTCTTTCGGCGGTTTTTGGATTTTAAGTGGTGATAGGTGCCTGAGTGGTTGTTTGTAGGTGGCGGGCTCCGGCTGAAATATAATTTAGGATTTATTTAATTAATGAACTCTGCCCGTGTATCGGTCCTGATCTGCTCCGCCCAGCCTTGTTTTGACACATAGGTGCATGATTTCAATGAAGGAACCTCATCATTAAATATATATATATATATGTAACCTAAATATAGTATTGTGTGGTCATAAAATATTTGATGTTGATGCTTTGCATGATATCAATGTACAAGTTAAGGTGTATGAATTGCAGATAGTATGGAAATTTTTTAAAAACAATTAAAATCGAAGTGTATGATATGAAGCAAAATAAAATAGTTACAGCCATGATTGCAGTAGTACTCGTAGCAAGCATGGTATTATCCAATGGATCCATTGGAACAGGCATTTCAAATACATGGGAATTGTCCGGTCCTTTTGTATTTACAGACAATGTTGGGAATCCAATTTTTCGCTCTGAAGGCGACCTTATTTTGAACTTAAAGCAGAATGGAGATGTCATCCAGGGATCTTATACTTTTAAGAATATTAAAGATACGCAGCTTCA
>JAMJFS010000069.1 GCA_023544565.1 Methanosarcinaceae archaeon | reverse complement strand
ATTTTTCACCACCAATTAACATGTTTTTATATTTATGATTTTGAAATATTTAAATAATGTGGTTGAAATGTATTGGTGATTTTCATATTTAGCATGAAAGTATCCTCCGTCTTAACACCCCAGCGTTACAGCAGGCATATTCCACAGTAGGATTACTCCGAATGGAAGGAGTAGCCGTCAGACAATTTGTGATGTAACTTCTTGTCGCACTACCCACACGATGTTAAAGAGAACCAAAAATATCTATGACCCAAAACTGATCGAGGTCACCTTCATTAGAAGTCACCTCAAATTCATGTTTTTTATTACACATCATTAACTTGAACATTTCCGTTTCAAATATGTTTGGATACCATCAACAATTTGTGTAAATTTATCTATGTAATTTAACCCTTATATAAAAATCAACCATTGTTTGACAATTAGCAAACATCAATATTTTACATTCAAGCATCAGAATCACCGAATTTACCACTTTATCCATGTGCCTGACATAAACGATTGAAATCACACACAGATGTTTTTGATCTTGAAGTATAATATTAACTCTATCTGAAACATATATATATAAACCAGTCGAAATTTTTAAGTGTTAAAAATCACAA
>JAMJFS010000068.1 GCA_023544565.1 Methanosarcinaceae archaeon | reverse complement strand
GTGACACTAACCAAAGACGAGCGTGAAACTCTTACCGCACTCACTTCCAAAGGCAAACATAAATCGCAAAAAATACTCAACGCCCTTATTTTACTTGGGTGTGATGAGGGTGTGTACCAGATAAACCGTTCGACCAATGATGAAATTTCTCGCATCCTGAACATTAGTATGAGAAAGATCGATCGTGTAAAGAAACGTTTTGTTATGGAAAGTATCGAGGTTGCCCTAAATGGAAGAAAGAAAAACCGTATTTACGATAAAAAAACTGATGGCGATTTTCTGGAAGATATTGCAAATCAAAATAACGAAGTGGATCAAATAACGCTGGTGATGGACAATCTGAACACACACGTTCCCGGATCACTCTATGAAACATTTAAGCCAGATAAAGCAAAGGCAATATTGGATAGATTCGAGTTTGTGTATACGCCAAAGCATGGGAGTTAGTTGAATATAGATGAGATTGAGTTGAACGTGCTCACAGGACAGTGTTTAAACAGAAGAATCGATGACATAGAGATTGTCAGAAAAGAGGTGATGGCATGGGCAAAATTCAGAAATAACAAAAATGCGAAAGTTAATTGGCAATTCACAACTGAGGATGCCCGGATAAA
>JAMJFS010000067.1 GCA_023544565.1 Methanosarcinaceae archaeon | reverse complement strand
ATATGCAATAAGGATGGAAAATTCTGCAATCCTGAAAAGACTCGGGAGTCTCTGTGAAAGACTGGGAATACCGGTGAAAATTCCGCAGGTCCTTTTGGCAAAAGGCTACCCCTTGCTTGCCCCGTCATTAAATCGAAAAGGAAAGGCAAACAGGAAATGGAAAATAATTGAAAATGTGGATGATAAAATAATTGGAACATTAGAATAATCCGCGCAAACGAGATAAAGGAAACTGCAAGAGAACATGGGGTTCCTGTATCGACAATTGAAAAGCCTTCCAGATTTTGAGTTTATATTTGATAATGTTCTTGAACAATTGGAAATGATGGATAATATGCTTAAAAAACGTACATGAAATTCTTCGAATAACATGCACAAAAAATGAAAGTACCAAGGGTACTTTCATGCTAAATAAGGAATTTCCAACTAACGCTTACGCATCAAATCCATAATTCCAGCCTTGGCCCTCACAGGAGGAGCTGCATTAAAGCCGCCCATTTCCAGACCTGGACCTCCGAACATCTCATTATTGAGCCTATCAGTAATTTCCTTGAATATCCGTTTATAAGCAGTACAGTGGGGGTCTACATCCACAATTTTACCATCATACGGTGCTGTAGCATTGTAGGGGCATCC
>JAMJFS010000066.1 GCA_023544565.1 Methanosarcinaceae archaeon | reverse complement strand
TTTTTCTGCGGTTTTTTGAAGGGGCGACTGCCCCCTGTGATTGATTTGCGGCTTTGTTTAGTTTCTTCTTTGCTGCCATGTTATACCTCGTTGTTGATTACTTCATTCAGGTGTTCATAGAAGGAGTCCTGGTCCATATATCCGGGAATTCTTGTGCCAATTATTTCCTGGCCGTTCGGTGTGGTAAAAATGGAAGTGGGGGTGGCTCTTATGCCAAGATTGATGGCAATATCCCTCTGTTCGACTGTATCGATGGACAGAAGAACAAAATTCTCGTTGAGTAAACTCGTGATTCGTTCATCATTGAACGACTCGGCTTCGAATTTCTTGCACCAGCCGCAGGATAGCGACCTGCCGTAAATAAAGATCATTTTGTTCTCTGACTGCGCGCGGTGCATTGCATCGCCTATCGAGGTCTGGAACGTGAGCTGGCCCAGATTCAGGGTTGTAGTGTTCACTTCATCAGGAAGTGCTGTTGCGTTGTCGTTTTGATTTAAGAGATAAACTGAAGCTGAAATTATCACAATGCCTGCCAGGATTGCCAGAATTATCGGTCTTTTATTGAACATTTCTTACCGTCCAAATTTACTATTCTATTGCTTACGTCCGTGTGTTTACACTTACTGTATAGTATTTACACCTATTGTAAACTGCATGTTTAT
>JAMJFS010000065.1 GCA_023544565.1 Methanosarcinaceae archaeon | reverse complement strand
AATTAGTAGAAATGTTAAAAAAACACCATCCATTATGGATAAACACGCATTTTAATCATCCAAGAGAAATCACAAATTCTTCATCAGAAGCACTGAGGAAACTTACTGATGCAGGAATACCTCTTGGCAATCAAACAGTCTTGTTATCTGGAGTTAATGATTGTCCAAGGATAATGAAAAGATTGGTGCATAAACTTGTTCAAAATAGAGTCAGACCATATTATCTCTATCAATGCGATCTATCCGAAGGTCTATCTCATTTTCGTACACCAGTTGGTAAAGGTATTGAGATCATTGAAAGCCTGATCGGACATACAAGTGGCTTTGCGGTTCCTACTTATGTAATTGATGCACCTGGTGGAGGTGGCAAGATCCCAGTAATGCCTAACTATTTGATCTCATGGTCGACCAATAAAGTAATTCTGCGCAATTATGAGGGAGTTATTACCGCATACAGAGAACCAGATGAATACAAGCCTATTTTTTGTGATAGAGATTGTGATAATTGTAAATTACAATTGAAGCTTGAACCTGCTGATGAGTATAAATCTATTGGTATTGTAAAGTTATTATCAGACTTTGATATTACTGAAAGCCTTGTTCCTGAAAATACTGAACGGATGGGACGAAGAGAAGATGAATGATCTGATTACAAACATTGGTAAGTCCATCATTCAACACGGGAAATTTAATGATCGTA
>JAMJFS010000064.1 GCA_023544565.1 Methanosarcinaceae archaeon | reverse complement strand
TCTATAGGATTATGTACTTCGAGTTAACGCGAACAAAGTGAGCGTTTTCTCGTTTATTTTTTCTCGTTTATTTTTTTTCGTTTTTTTCAGGTAATTGTGCAATAAATATTTCACTGCAAACTCCACGAAAGAGGTGGTTTTGTGGTCAAATGTACATGATGCACAAAGATATTTAACATAAAACATCTAATTAATAATTGGAGGGTTAAATATGATTGAAATAATTCGAAAGCTTGGTCTTCTTGGCATAGGAGCCTGGGCACTAACTGAAGAAAAGATAAATGAAATTAGCAAAGAACTTGTCGAGAAAGGCGAGATCAATAAGGAAGAAGGCAAGAAATTTGTAAGGGAACTTGTTGATGAACAGAAGAAACAAAAGAATGAACTTGAGAGTAAGATATCTGAGAAAGTGAAAGAGACTTTCGGCAAGGCTGGCATGGAAACAAAAGAAGAGATCAAGCGTCTTGAAAAGAAGATCGATAAGCTCGAAAAGGCAATAGAGAAACTAACAGAGTAGAGTTATTCTAACTTAAGTTTAAGTTTAAATTTAAACTTAAACTTAAACTTAAACTTAAACTTAATTTCTGCACTGTGTAATCGGTGCAACATCATTGAGGTTTAAATGAGTTGACAGGGGGGGTTTGTTAGCTCATCAATTTTTTAAAAGGGTCAGGGAAAACATGCCTTTTAGAATACTGCGCAGATATAAAATGG
>JAMJFS010000063.1 GCA_023544565.1 Methanosarcinaceae archaeon | reverse complement strand
TTAAGAAGATTTTCAACAAGGCGCATATGGAATACGGCATCGTCGGCGGCAAATCCTACAATGCCCCCCCTGAATACGGCATCATAAGGAAGTACGGTACGGATGAATAAACTGATTGCAAATATGAATAGTACGAATGTAGTATAAATAGAGAATTTATTTTTTAGCAATGAGCTCATAGAACTTTTCTTAGAATTTGAATCGGGTATGCAATCTATATTATCTTTCAATTGTTATTCCTCACATTTAAATCAAAGAAGATATAATTATAATGATTGCATCTTATTATAATAGAAATGTAAATAAATGTTTTGAATAACATTGTTTGGATTTTTATAACGAATAATTAATGGAGTTGCCTGGAAAAATTGTGTGGAATATGCGGAACTGCCGGATTCGAAGATGAACAATTAATAAAACGGATGTGTTCCGTAATGCAGCATCGTGGTCCTGATCATAGAGGGACTTTTCTAGATTCAGGTGTTGGCCTAGGACATCAAAGGCTGAGCATTATTGACCTTGCAGGGGGACACCAACCGGTTCATAATGAAGATGAATCTGTTTGGGTTGTTTACAATGGTGAGATATACAATTATTCAGAACTCCGCAAACAATTGGAGTCGAAAGGTCACAGGTTTTACACATCATCAGATACCGAAGTTTTAGTACACCTTTATGAAGAAACCGGTTCTGGACTGGTTAACCAATTACATGGGATGTTTGCTTTTGCACTGTGGGATTCCAATACAAAGAAATTGTTGCT